>NZ_JBHXEG010000012.1:0-136784 GCF_042724935.1 Kitasatospora sp. NPDC127060 | reverse complement strand
GCGGTGGTCCGCACACCGTCGCCCCCGCCGTCAGGTCCGGCCGTTCGGCACCCACAGTCCGGCCGGACCCCGCTCGGGCGTGCCCCGGGCCGGGCCTGCCCAACTCAGGACCGAACCCGGTTCAGACCCGAGTCAGTTGACGTTGACCGCGGTCCAGGTGGCCGCGACCGCGTTGTACTCGGCACTGTTCGCGCCGTACAGGTCCGACGCCGCGCTGAGGGTGGCCGCACGGGCGCCCGCGTAGTCGGTCGTCGAGGTGAAGTACGCCGTCAGCGCCTTGTACCAGATCTGCGCGGCCTTGTCGCGGCCGATGCCGGCGAGCGAGGAGCCGTCGGCCGTCGGGCTGTTGTAGTTGAACCCGTTGATCGTCTTCGCGCCGCTGCCCTCGGACAGCAGGTAGAAGAAGTGGTTAGCCACACCGGACGAGTAGTGCACGTCCAGGTTGCCGACGTTGGCGTCCCAGGAGTCGGCCGAGGAGCCGTCCTTGCTGGGCTGGTCCATGTAGCGGAGCGGGCTGCCGTCGCCGCGCAGGTTGATCAGCTCGCCGATCCAGTAGTTCGGCGGGTTGGAGGGCAGGTTGGCGTACCACTCCACCATGGAGCCCATGATGTCGGAGGTGGCCTCGTTGAGACCGCCGGACTCGCCCGAGTAGTTCAGGTTGGCGGTGGCCGCGGTGACGCCGTGGCTCATCTCGTGGCCGGCCACGTCGATCTCGGTGAGCGGGGCGGCGTCGCCGCTGCCGTCGCCGTACGACATGCAGAAGCAGTCGTCGCTCCAGAACGCGTTGACGTAGTTGGAGCCGTAGTGCACCCGGCTGAGGGCACCGACGCCGTCGTTGCGGATGCCGTTGCGGCCGAAGGTGTTCTTGTAGAAGTCCCAGGTGGTGGCAGCGCCGAACTGGGCGTCCACGGCGGCGGATTCGCGGTTGCTGTTGGTGCCGTCGCCGAAGTTGTTGCTGGTGTTCGCGAAGAGCGACCCGCTGCCCGACTCGCTGTTGCTCATGTCGACGGTGGACTGGCCGCCGCGGCTGGTGTCCTTGAGCTCGTACTGCGAGCCGTTCTGGTTGGTGTCCAGCCCGACCTTGCCGACGAAGATGCCGGTGCCGGTGCCGGCGGCGGTCTCGATCTTCTCGTGGGTGGAGAGGACCTTGCCGTCGGCCGCGTCGGTGACCAGGATCTGGGCGCTCGGGGTGCCGTCTGCGCGCACGCCCTCGACGGTGGTGCGGTAGGCGAGCCGCGGGGTGCCGTCGGTGGCCCACACGACCAGCTGGGCCTTGCCGACCTGGTGGACGTCGGCCAGCGGGGACGCGTCGGCGTCGATGGTCTGCCCGATGGTGGCCTTGACCGTGCCGGAGGCCTGGTCGGCGGCCTTGTCGGCCGGGATCTTCGGGCTCAGGCTCGGCAGCGCGATCTGGGCGGCGACCGCCTTGTCGACCGACTTCACCGCACCGTCGGCCTTCTGGTGGACGACCAGGTCGCCGCCGATCACCGGGAGGCCGGCGTAGGTGCGCTCGAAGCGCAGGTGCCGGGTGCCGTCCTTGTCGACGATGGCGTCCTTGGCGACCAGCTTCTCCTGGGAGCCCAGGCCGAGCGCCTTGGCGAGCGGCGCGGACTGGCCGCTGGCCACCGCGAGCACGGCCTCGTGCTGCTGGGCGGCCTGCGCCTGCAGCGAGGGGGCCGCGGGGGCGGCCTGGGCGACGGCGGCGGTGGTGCTCACCTGGACGACACCGGTCAACATGGCCGTGGCCGAGAGTACGGCTACAGCAGCGAGCTTTCGCTTCACGGGCGAGTCCTTCCGGGAAACCGCGTGTGGGCGCGGTCGCACCACGTCCCGGGGGCCGGGGTCGGCACCTGTGGGGCGGAACGGGCGCTGACGTGCTGAAACCCCGTACGGTCGAGCGGCTCGCCACCGAGGGGTGGGGGTGGGGGCTACCGCTGGGGGATGACCAGAAGCATGACAATCCAGCAGGTGAATTGACAGGTCTGCCTCAGTTATTGGCCAGGTCCCGCCAGTTGGTAAAGGAATTCAAAGGCCGGTCAAATCGGGGCAATCCACGGCGTCTTGCAGGGGGTTCCGATTCGAACCAGTGCCGAACCGCCTGCGTCGACGGCCGATCGCCCGTCGACCGTCAATCCGGCGAGCGCCGTTGATCATTGTTGATCACGGGCCGGTCGACTTTTACATCTCTGTAGAACTTTCCATACATACCCTTGACAGCCGGATGGCGAGGTCCCGCCACCGGCCACCCTTGCCCGCCGAACGGCGGTCTGCTAGAGATTCGGCCGGCACACCGGGCAGAGCACCGCACCGCCATGGCGGTGTGTCACTGCAGCCGCCATTCCTGGGCCGTGTTCCCGGGCGTGCAGGCGACCATGGTGACGGCGTTGCCCGGCCCGTTGTCCGTCATGCAGGACTGGTTCTGGTAGTCGGCCAGGGTGTACGACCCCGCGGTGCTGCCGGCCCGGACCGTCCACCGGGTGAGGAAGCTGAAGCCGTTGCTCAGCACCACCTTGCCGTCCATGGTCTGGACCAACTGGGGGCCGCCGCTGTTGCAGGCGTTGAACACGATCCAGTTGCCGGGATCGGTGGAACGCACCCAGCCGTACTGTGAGGCGCCGCCGAGGACGAGCGGGTTGTCCCCGTTCAGGTTGTCGTCACGCATCCCGATCGGACGACCGTCCCGGACGCTGACGATGGAGCTCCAGTTGCCGCCGCCGCAGGACGGCGGCCGAGGGTTGCCACCGGTCGACGCGCTACCCGAGCTGCCGCCCTGCGAGGCCGAGTTGCCGGGCTTGGCAGGCGGCTGGTCGGCCGTACCGCCCCCGCCGGCGGGCTGGTTGGCCTGGCCGCCGGCGGAGCCGCCGGGGTTCGCAGCACCGCCCGGGCTCGTGCCCCCGCCGGGGTTGGTACCGCCGCCGTGCCCCGGTCCGCCGCCGTTCGCACCGCCGTTCCCGCCCTGGGCCGGCACCGGGACGGGCACCTGGGCGCCAGCCGACGGCTGGCCCGCAGCGGGGGTGCCCGACGGGGTGTCGGTCGGCTGCGGGGTGGCGGGCGCCGAGGTGGTGGCGGCCTCGCTGGTGGTGCCCGGGGCGGCCGGGACGGTCACCACCACGGTGGGTAGGGCGGCCGGCGGCGCGGCCGCGTCGGCACTGCCGGGGCCGCGGTCGACGAACAGCGCGGTCGCCGTGCCCACCGAGATGACGATCGGGACGACGACCGGCAGCAGCAGGGTGCGGCGCGAACGGCGCCGGCCCGGCTCGGTCTCCGCCCTCGGGTCCACCTTCACCACCTGCTCCGGTCCGGCCGGAGCGGCGGCCCCGCCCGGGACCACCGCCGGGGCCGCCGCCCCCTCCCGCAGGTCGATCGTCGCGGTGTCCGCCGCCTTCCGCGCCGCACCCGGCAGGCCGATCGCCACCCGGGCCGCCGCCGCCATCCCGGCGGCGCTCTCGAAGCGGTCCTCGGGGCTCTTGGCCAGCGCGGTCGCGACCAGCGCCCGCACCGCCGCCGGGAAGGTCTCCGGCAGCTCCGGCACCGGCTGGTTGACGTGCTTGAGCGCGACCTGCAGCGGCCCCTCCCCCTGGTACGGCACCCGGCCGACCAGCAGTTCGTAGCAGACCACGCCGATCGAGTAGAGGTCGGAGGCCGGGCCGGTGGCCTCCCCGGAGGCCTGCTCGGGGGACATGTAGGCCGCGGTGCCGATGATCGCGTAGGGCACGGTGAGCTTGGTGCTGGCGACGGCCCGGGCGATGCCGAAGTCGGTGACGACCACCCCGCCGTCCTCGCGCACCATCAGGTTGGAGGGCTTGAGGTCGCGGTGCACGATGCCCCGCCGGTGGGCGGCGTGCAGCGCGTCAAGGGCTTCGGCGAGCAGACGCAGGGCGCGCTCGGCGCTCAGCGGACCGTCCTCCTTGAGCACCCGGTCCAGCGGCCGGCCCTCGATCAGGTCCATCACGATGTAGGCGCAGTGCTCGTCGCCACCCCCGCCGCCCTCGCGGCCCCCGCCGCCCTCGCGGCCCTCACCGCTCTCGCCGCTCTCGCCGTAGTCGTGCACGCCCACGATGCCGGGGTGGTCGATCGCCGCGACCAACTGGGCCTCGCGGCGGAACCGTTGCACGGCGGTACCGTCCTCGAACAGGTCCGCCCGGAGGATCTTGACGGCCACCGACCGGGCCAGCACCTGGTCCTCGGCCCGCCAGACCGAGCCCATCCCCCCGCCGCCGATCTTCTCGACCAGCGTGTACCGCCCGCCGAGCACGGTGCCCGCGCTACTCATCTCCCCTGCCCCCCAGGTGTCATGACCCTCCCCCGGGTCGTCGGCACTCAGTGTGCCAGAGGGTGCCCTCGGCTCAGCAGGGGCCACCAGGCCTCAAAGTCCGGCGTCCCGGGCGTTTCGGACCTGCTCGGACACCTCCCGGACGGCCGCGGCGACCACCCCCGGCCGGTCCTCGTGGACGGCGTGCCCGACACCGGGCACCACCCTGTGCACACCCCGGGCGGCACCGGCCGTGATCCGCGCCTGTGCGGCGGTGAAGCGGGCACGCAGCGCACGGGGCAGCCCCTCGGTGGCGCTCAGCACGGTGACCGGCACCTCGGGCAGCGGCCCGGCGGCCCGCAGCCGGCGCAGCCGGGCGGTGGCGCGGTTGGACAGCCGGTTCTCCGCGAGCACGGCCCGTCGCTGATGGGGGTGGGCGAGGACGGCCGCCTCGGCCCGGGCGAGCGCCCCCGCCGAGCCCGGTACGGCCCGGTCGGGCGCGGGCGCCCCCCGCCTCAACCCGGCCCGCAGCAGCCCGATCCGGAGCAGAACCGTCTCGATGACGCTGATCGCCCACGGCCGGAAGTCCTCGTGCGCCGGGTCCACCAGGACCAGCCCGGCCACCAGCTCCGGTCGCCGCCGGGCCAGGAGTTGGGCCAACTGACCGCCCCAGCTGTGCCCGACCAGCACGGCCGGTCCGGCATCCAGCCGCCGTACCAGGGCGGCGAGGTCGCCGACCTGCGCGGCGAGGGTCAGGACCGGGGCGCGGTCGGGGTCACTGGCGCCGAGGCCGGCTCGGTCGTACGCCACGACCCGGCCCAGTTCGGCGAGTTCGGGTAGTAGCGGGGCCCAGGTGAGCGAGGACGTGCCGTTGCCCGCGACCAGGACGATCGGTGCGGCGGTGACCGGACCGGCCTCCAGCCAGCGCAACGCCCGCCCGCCGCGGTCGAGTTCACCCGCCCGGAGCCCGCCGGGAGTGTGCTCGGCCAGCACCTCGGCGACGGCCTCCTGAACTCCTTCGAGGCGCAGGCCGGTTCGCGTGTTCCATCCGTTCGGCACGTACGCCCCCGTGAACTCGTCGACGGGGCCCGCCACCCGCCCGGCCCGACCGACCGCGCCCCCCGGCGCCCACTCTACGACCGGCGGATCGGGGCCGACAGACCGGCGCCCGGCCGGGGTCGGCCCGATCGGGCGCCGGTCCCGCGATCAGGCCGGCAGGTTGCGCTTCAGCAGGTCGAACAGCGCCGACCAGTGCCGGGCGTCGCCGACCGCGTCGTAGCGGGTGGTGTCGGCCTGGGTGTAGCCGTGCCCGGCGCCCTCGTACACCTCCGACCGGTGGCGGACGCCGGCGGCGGTGAGGGCCTCGTCGAGCCGGGTGATCTGCTCGGGCGTCATCGACTCGTCCTGGTCGGCGTGGCCGAAGTACAGCTCGGCGGTGACCCGTCCGACCTCCAGGTGCGGGCTGTCCGGGCGGTCGGTGACGAGGCGGCCGCCATGGAAGCCGGCCGCGGCGGCGACCCGGTCCGGGTGGCCGATGGCGGTGCGCAGGGCGAGGTAGGCGCCGAGGCAGTAGCCGGTGACGCCGATCGGGCCGTCCGTGACCAGCGGGGAGCCCGCGAACCAGGTCAGGTAGGCGTCCGCGTCACGGACCACCACGTCCGGGGCGGTGGCGGGCAGGAGCAGCGGGCCGATCTGGGCGAAGATCTCATCGCACTGCTCGATGTCGATCAGCTCGGGCAGTTCGACCAGCGGCGCCCGGCCGCTGCGGTAGTACACGTTGGGGACGAGGACGGTGTAGCCGGCCTCGGCGATCCGGTCGGCCATGGCCTTCAGGTGGGGCCGGAGCCCGAAGGCGTCCTGGTAGAGCAGGACGCCCGGGTAGGGCCGGCCGTCGTCGGGGTGGGTGAGGTAGGCGTCGGCGGTGCCGTCCGCCGTCGGGATGTCCACGAGGGTTCCGCGCACGGTCATGGGTGAGAGTTCTCCTTAGGATCCGTGGGCAGCGTAGCCCGCGGATGCCCGGAACCGGGAACGCCCTTGCGACGGTCGTGCGTTGGGCCGGACATGGGATTGGTCGTGGGCGTGGTGTGCGTGGTGGCGGTACTGGTCGGGCTGGTGGTGCTGGCCGGCTTGCAGGTCCGGGACGAGTCCTCGCCGCACCGCCGGAGCAGGCCCGCGGTCGGGGTCGGCGGTGGCGGTGGCGGTCTGGTGGACGAGTTGCACGCGATCTTCAGCCCGGGCAAGCGGATCCAGGTCGAGCAGCGGCGGGAGCAGACCTCGCGCCGGGACGACACCGAGGCCGGGGCGCCGCCGCACTTCGGGGTGGACCTGGACCGGGGCGTGGCGGTACTGCGGCGACAACCCGAGGGTGACGGGGGCGCACAGCGGTAGGGCGTGCCTTCGAACTCCCGCCGTCAGAACCGGCGCAGCCGCTCCTCGTCGCCGGTGCGCGGGCAGGTCAGACAGGCGACGGCCGCCGGCTTGACGGCGTAGTAGAGGCAGCAGCCGAGCCGGGTGCGGGTGTGGTGCTCGCGGCCGTCCGGGGTGCGGAGCCGGCGGAAGTCGGCGGCTCCGGCCAGCGGTTGGGTGCCGCCGGGCAGCAGGGCTGCGGCGGCGGCCACGGCGGCGTCCTCGCCCGCGGTTCCACCGGCCCCGGAGTCCGGCACGTCCCCTGCCTCCGCCGCATCCCCGGCGGCGTCGAGCATCCGGCCGAGGTACCAGACGGCGGAGGCGAGGTCGTCGGTCACCATGCCCCAGAGCGCGCGGTCGCGGCGCCGGGTCGGGCCGGCGAAGGCGGCGAGCACCGGTTCGAGGTGGGCGACCACGGCCGCTCGCAGTTCGGCGCGCAGTTCGTCGTCGCCGGGGTGGGTGGCGTGGCCTCGTGGGCGCAGTGCGAGCTCGCCGGTGGGGGCGTGCAGCCAGAGGTCGGCGGGGTCGACGGCGGGGACCCGCCGGGCCAGCTGCCAGGGACCGGCGATCAGCAGGCAGGCGGTCCAGGCGTAGTGGTGGAGCAGCCGGGAGGCGGTGACGTGCGGGCGGGGCGCGCAGCCGTGTTCGGCGGCGATGCGGGCCTCCTGGCCGGCCAGGACGGCGGCCAACGCCCCTTCGTCGGTGGCCAGTCGGGCGCCGGAGTACCAGCCGTCGGCGGCCGACGGGTCGGGCTCGGCGGGGTCGAGCAGGTGCAGCCGCAGGACGGGGCAGAGTTCGCGCAGCCGCTCGTAGTCGCGGACCAGCGCGGCAGCCGGAGCGTCAGGCCGCGTGACAGCCGGGGCGACGGGCGGGGAGGTAGCCGACGCGACGGCCGGGGAGGCAGCCGACGCGCCAGGCAGCACCGCAGCCGGGGCGACGGGCAGGGGTGTTCCGGGGACCATCGGCGCTCGCTCCCGAGTTCGACATCGACTCCGAGTGATCGATTAAGGTGAGCCTCACCTTACAATGCCTCAGGGGGTGCACCAACCGCCCGGCCTCCCCACCGGTCGCCCTCGCTCGCCCGTCGACTCGACCTTGACGAACTTAGGTAAACCTAACCTAAGATATCGACTCGTGTTGAGAACCGACCCGCCGGCCACCACGGCCCCGGCGACGCCCCGTTCCCCGGCGATCCGGCGGCCCCTGCTGCTGATCGCCGGAGCGTGCGCGCTCGTACTGTGCGCCGCCCTGAGCCTCGCGCTGGGCTCCCGAGCCATCCCACTGTCCACCGTCGTCGACGCCCTCACCGGCGCCGCCCACGGCGGAGACGCCGATGTGGTGACGGGCCTTCGAGTCCCTCGCACGCTCATCGGACTGGCCGTCGGGGCCGCGCTCGGCGTCGCCGGGGCGGTCGCCCAGGGCGTCACCCGCAATCCGCTGGCCTCCCCGGTCACCCTCGGCATCAACGCCGGCGCGAGCCTCGCCGTGGTCGCCGCGATCTACGCGCTGGGCCTGTCCCGGCCGTCCCAGTACGTCTGGTTCGCCTTCGCCGGGGCGGCCGTCGCCGCCGTCGCCGCGTACACCATGTCCCGCCGCGGCGGGGACCTCGACCCGGTCCGGCTGGCGCTCGGCGGCACGGTGCTCACCGTGGTGCTCACGTCCTGGACCTCCGCGCTGATGCTGGCCAGTCACCGCACCCTGGACGAGGCCCGGTTCTGGCTGGCCGGCTCGATCGCCGGGCGGCACCTGGACACCCTCACCCCCGTGCTGCCCTTCCTGGCGCTCGGCCTGGCGGCCGCCTTCGCGATCTCCCCCGCGCTCAACGCGCTGGCCCTGGGCGACGAGACCGCCCAGGCGCTGGGCGTGCCGGTGGCCCGGATCCGGGTGGTCGGCGGCCTCGCCGTGGTCCTGCTCGCGGGCAGCGCGGTCGCCGTCTCCGGCCCGGTGGCGTTCATCGGACTGGCCGCGCCGCACCTGGTCCGCGCGCTGCTCGGCAACGACCACCGCTGGCTGCTGCCCGGCTGTCTGGTCACCGGCCCGCTGCTGCTGCTCGCCGCCGACGTGCTCGGCCGGCTCGTGGTGCAGCCCTCCGAGATCGAGGTCGGCATCGTGACCGCCTTCCTCGGCGCACCGCTGCTCGCGGTGCTGGCCCGGAAGGTGGCCAAGTGAGCGCGCGGAACGAGCGAACCGTCCAGAAGGGCGCCATGAGCGAAGCCCCCGCCGAGCGAAGCGTCGGACAAGCGGAGCGCGGTGGGCGCATGAGCACGCTCGCCACCCCGCTGAGCGCGATCGCGCGCCGCCGGGCCCGTACCGCCGCCTGGTCGCTGCTGGCCGTCGCCCTGCTGGTGCTGCTCACCGGCATCGCGCTCGGCACCGGCCAGGTGAACATCTCCGCCTGGGACGCGCTGCGCGCCCTGTTCGGTCAGGGCGAGCCCGGCGACGTCCTGGTGGTGCAGCAGTTCCGGGCGCCGCGGGTGGTGTCGGCACTGATCGCGGGCGCCGGACTGGCGATGGCCGGCTCGATGCTGCAGCGGCTGTTCCGCAACCCGCTGGCCGCCCCCGACACCATCGGCATCACCGGCGGTGCCTCCTTCGGCGCGGTGCTGATGCTCGCCACTGGCGCCTCCCAGCAGTTCATCCCGCTGGCCGCGGTCGGCGGCGGACTGCTCGCCGCGCTGCTGCTGGGCGGCTTCGCCTGGCGCTCCCGGATGGCCGTGACCCGGCTGGTGCTGGTCGGTCTGGCGGTCCAGCAGGGCCTGGCCGCCGCCGTGAACCTGATGATCGTACGGTTCCCGGCCGAGTTGGCCTCCTCCGCGATGCAATGGACCACCGGCTCGCTGTACGGGCGCAACTGGACCGAGGTGTGGATCGGCGGCACCGCCATCGCGCTGACCGCCGGGGCCGTGGTGCTCTGCCAGCGGCGGGTCGCCGTCCTCGACCTCGGCGACGACTCGGCCGGCGGCCTCGGCCTCGACGCCGCCCGGGACAGGCTCTGGTTGCTGCTGCTCACCGTCACCCTCGCCTCGCTGGCCGCCGCCCTCACCGGGCCGGTCGCCTTCGTCGCGCTCGCCGTCCCCCACCTGGTCCGGCTGCTCGCCGGACCGCCCACCCCCGGCACCCTCGGCCTCACCGCGCTCACCGGCGCCGTGCTGCTGCTCTCCGCCGACCTCCTCGTCCTGCACGTGATCCCCGTCCACGGCCTGCCGGTCGGTGCCGTCACCGCCACCCTCGGCGCGCCCTGGCTCCTGGTGCTGATGATCCGCCAGGGCCGGCTTCCCCAGAGGAGCAGCTGATGACCAGCCCCACGGAGTCCAACCGGCTCGCCGCCCACGGCCTCGCGCTGCGCTACGGCGACCGCACCATCGTGGACGGGCTCGACCTCGAACTACCCGGCGGCGCCGTCACCGCGATCGTCGGACCGAACGCCTGCGGCAAGTCGACCCTGCTGCGCGGCCTCGTCCGACTGCTCGACCCGGCCGCCGGCACCGTCACCCTGGACGGCGCCGACATCCACCGGATGCCCGCCCGCACCCTCGCCAAGCGGATGGGCCTGCTGCCGCAGCAGCCGGTCACCCCGGAGGCGGTCACCGTCGAGGCGCTGGTACGGCTCGGCCGCTACCCGCACCAGCGGATGCTCAGCCCGTGGTCCAAGGCCGACCAGGCGGCGGTCGAGGAGGCGCTGGCGCGCACCGGCACCGCCGAACTGCGCGACCGGCAGGTCGACCGGCTCTCCGGCGGTCAGCGCCAGCGGGTCTGGATCGCCCTCGCCCTCGCCCAGGAGACCGACCTGCTGCTGCTCGACGAGCCGACCACCTTCCTCGACCTGCGGCACCAGCTCGACGTGCTGGACCTGGTCGCCGACCTGCACGCCGAGGCCGGGCGCACCGTCGTCATGGTGCTGCACGACCTCGGGCAGGCCGCGCGGTACGCCGACCACCTGGTGGTGCTCAAGGACGGGCGGCTCGCCGCGGCCGGCCCGCCCGCCGAGGTGCTGACGGCCGAGCTGGTGGAGGCCGTGTTCGGCGTGCCGTGCCGGGTGGTGCCCGACCCGGAGACCGGCACCCCGCTGGTCGTGCCGCGTGCCCGGGTCCGCGCCGCCACCGCGCCCGCCGCCACCGCGCCTGCCGCGCCCGCGGCTGTCGCCGCCACCGCTCTCTGACCCGAACCCCCTTTTCCCGTCCCCCCGTTCGACCCGATCCAAGGAACTCCGATGAACCGCCGACTCCCCGTCGCCGTCCTCGCCGTCACGCTGTCCGCCACGCTCCTCGCCGCCTGCGGCAGCACCGGTGACGGCGCCAGGTCGGGCGGCGACTCCGCCTCCGCCGGCGCCTCGGCAGGCACCGCCGCCGGGTTCCCGCGCAGCGTCAAGCACGCCGCCGGGACCGCCCAGATCAAGGCGCAGCCCAAGCGCGTCGTGGTGCTGGACAGCGGCGAGCTGGACGACGTCACGCTGCTCGGCATCACCCCGGTCGGCGCGGTGTCCCCGCACATGAAGACCGAGGGCGGGTTCCCGAACTACCTCAAGGACAAGATCAAGGACACCAGGGACGTCGGCCCGATGAACGAGCCGAACCTGGAGCTGATCGCCTCCCTGAAGCCCGACCTGATCCTCTCCTCCAAGGTCCGGCACGCCAAGGTGTACGACCAGCTGAACGCGATCGCGCCGACGGTGCTGGCCGAGACCACCGGCTTCCCGTGGAAGGAGAACCTGGCCCTGTACGCCCAGGCGCTCGGCAAGGAGGACGAGGCGAAGAAGGCGCTGGCCGACTACGAGGAGCGGGCGCACAAGCTGGGCGAGGCGATCAAGGCGAAGTACAACGGGACGATGCCGACCGCCTCGGTGGTCCGCTTCGTGGCCGGCCCGACCCGGCTGTACGCCAAGGCCTCGTACAGCGGTGTGGTGCTCAAGGACGTCGGCCTGACCCGACCGGCCCCGCAGGACGTGGACAAGAACATCATCGAGGTCAGCGCCGAGCAGATCAGCCAGGCCGACGCCGACCTGGTGTTCGTCACCACGGCCGACGACCCGACCAAGACCAAGGAGAGCGAGGTCCAGCAGACCCCGGTCTGGAAGGGCCTGAACGCCGTCAAGAACGACAAGGTGTTCACCGTGCCGGACGAGACCTGGATGTCCGGCATCGGCGTGCAGGCCGCGGACGCGATGCTCGTCGACATCGCCAAGGCGGCGGGCGTGGACGCGCCGAAGTAGCCGTCGCTTCGCCCTCCACGAACAGCTGATGGCGAACAGATTTCAGAGTTCAGCTGACAGATGTCAGATAACAGATCACAGATAACAGATTTCGAACTCTGTCATCTGTTCGCCGTCCCCCGTCCGTCACCACGCCCCCGAGGACACCGCCATGCGGCTCTACCTGCTCGCCCTCAACACCACCGACTCGGTCACCCGCGGCTTCCTGCCCGCCGCCGCCCGGCTCGGACTCGACGTCACGGTCCTCACCGACCACGTCGAGGACCACCAACGCGCCTACACCAGAGCAGGGTTGGCGTGCGAGGTGGTGGAGTGCGACGTCCAGGACTTCCGCGAGGTGATCGGGCTGATATCGCAGCACCACACCCCCGACGCGGTGTTCAGCAACAGCGATCACCTGCAGACCCAGACCGCCCTGGTCGCCGAGTACTTCGGCCTGGCCGGCAAGGACTGGAAGGCCGCCCTGCGGGCCAAGAACAAGGGCGAACTGCGTCGCCACCTGGCCGAGTCCGGGCTGGACCAGGTCAGCTCCGCCGAGCTGGCCCCCGGGCAGGACCCGGCCGGCCTCAACCCGCCGTTCCCGTGCATCGTCAAGCCCCGCGAGGGCGTCGCCAGCGAGGACGTCACGCTGGTCGCCGACGCCGCCGAACTCGCCCAGCGGGTCGAGGAGATCCAGCAGCGCCGCCCCGGCGCCACCCTGGTGGTCGAGGAGTTCCTGGCCGGCGAGCTGTGCACCCTGGAGACCCTCGGCGACGGTCGGGCCCGGCACGTCCTCGGCGGCTTCCGCACCCGGCTCTCCCCGCCGCCGGACTTCATCGAGGAGGTGCTGACCTTCACCCCGGCGCACCCCCGGCCGGTGGTCGACCAGGTCCTCGCCCAACTCGACGCCCTCGGCGTCGGGCTCGGCGCCTGCCACACCGAGTTCGTCCTCCAGCCGGACGGGCGCGCCCGCATCATCGAGGTCAACTACCGCGCCATCGGCGACCAGTGCGACCTGATGCTCGCCGAGATCCTCGGGATCCCCTACTTCGAGCTGGTGCTGCGCGCCCACCTCGGCGAGCGGCTGCCCACCGACCTCGGCGCCCGCGCCGACCGTCGGGCCCGCCACGAGCGGGTCTGCGCGGAGCGGGCCGGCACCCTCACCGCCGCACCCGAACCGCACTTCGAGCGACGGGCCGACGGCGTCACCCTCTCCTACCTGCCGGTGCGCGAACTCGGCGCCCGGCACGGGCTCTACCGCACCAACCGCGACTACCTGGGCATCGTCTGGGCGGTCGGCCCGGACCAGGGCGCGGTCGACGCCGCCGTGGCGGAGTTCATCGCCGCCAACCGCTGGGAGATCACCCCATGACCCCGACCGACCCGGCGCTGACCGCCGTACCCCCGGCCCCGACCCCGGCTCCCTCCCCTGCCCCCGCCCCCGCCCCCGCCCCCGCCCCCGCCGAACAGCTCACGCTGCGCGTGCTGTCCGCGCTGCTGCGCGAGGACGTGCTCGGCCTCCGCACCGGCGGCGTCCTGGAGCAGCGGCCCGACGGCCCCTGGCTGACCGACGGCACGCTCGCCCTCCCGGTCGTCCCCGACGGCTTCCAGGGCGACCACGCCGCCCGGCTGCCGGTCCTGGAGGTGGACGGCACCCGTCTCACCGACCTGACCGCCGTCCTCGCCCGGCTGGCGGAGCGCGCCGACCCGCAGGACCGCCCCGGCCACCTGGCCTTCGCCGAGGAGTGCCGGCAGACCCTCGTCACCATGGAACTGCACGACCGGGTCCGGCCCGAGGTGCTCGACCGGCTCGCCGGGCGGTACGGCGTGGACGTGTCCGACTGGACCGGCCCGAGCGGCGCGCTGGGCTTCGAGGCACTCGCCGCCTTCCTGGACCACCCGGTCTACCCCACCGCGCGCGGCCGCTCCGGTCTCACCGAACCCCAACTGCGCTCGTACGCACCTGAGTTCCACCCGAGCTTCGAACTGCGCTGGCTCGCCGTACCGGCCGGGCGGCTGACCGTGCACGGCGACGGGCCGCTGCCCTCCTGGTGGCCGAGCGCCGAACAGCTCGGCGTGCCGGGCGAGTTCGAGACCGTCCCGGTCCACCCGCTCACCGCCGGCGAGGACTTCGCGCGGATCGCGCCCGGCGCGGTGCTCACCCCCGAGCCGTACCTCGAGGTGCTGCCGACGCTGTCCATGCGCACCGTCGCCGTCGTCGAGGATCCTTCCTGCCACCTCAAACTGCCGCTCGCCACCGCCACCCTGGGCCTGCGCAACCGGCGCACCATCAAGCCGGTCACCCTGGTCAACGGCGCGGTCGGACAGCGGCTGGTGGAGACGGTGGCCGCCGGGGAGCCGCGCTTCACCGGCCGGGTGCTGCACGCCGACGAGCAGCACTACGCCCACGCCGACGACGAGTTGCTCGCCGTCCTGCTGCGCCGCTACCCGGACGGCCTGGACGGGGCGGTCACCGTCCCGTTGGCCGCCCTGCTGGCCGGGGCGCCGGACGGGCGGCTGGTGATCGACCACCTGGCCGACCGCTTCCACCACGGTTCCGTCCCCGCGCTGTACGAGTCCCTGCTGCGGCTGCTGGTCGACTGGCAGACCACCCTGTTCGGCCACGGCATCGCCCTGGAGTCCCACCAGCAGAACACCTCGCTGGTCCTGGACGACTCCGGCCTGCGGCTGCTCTACAAGGACAACGACGGCCCCCGGGTCAACACCGCCCGGACGGCCGCCTCGCCGATCGCCGAACTGGCCGAGCTGGCCGCCGAGTTCCGCGACCCGCGGATCCTCGGCGACCAGGACGGGGCTCTCACCGACCTGTTCACCACGATCACCGGCCACCTGTGCACGGCCTCGCTCGCCTTCGGCCTGGCCGAGCACGGCCGGGTGCCGCTGGAGCGGAGCCTGGAGCTGCTGCGCGCCGTCCTCACCGAGGCGCTCGACCGCCTCGGCCCGGCCGGGCAGCCACTGCGCACCGCCCTGCTGGACGCCGAACGGCTGCCGGTCAAGGCCATGGTGAGCGCCGGCACCCTGCTCAGCAAGGAGCGCAGCGGCGCCGCCGACATCAACAAGCACTACACCGACGGACCCAACTACCTGCTGCCGAAGGACCGTTCATGGTGACCGCCGAGCCGCTGCCGCGCCCGGCCGACGCCGTCGGACTGGAGCGGCGCCAGGTGCACGCGGTGGCGGCCTGCTACTTCGTCGCCTCCTTCGCCGCCCTCGGCCTGCCGCCCTACCTCACCGAGATCCTGCCCGGTCTCGGCGACCACAGCGGGCACTGGGCCGGGTTGCTCTACATCGTGCCGACCGTCTTCACCGCCCTCGGCGCACCGCTGTGGGGCCGGCTGGCCGACCGCTTCGGCCAGAAGCGGCTGCTGCTGCGCGCCCAACTCGGCCTCGCGGTCTCCTTCCTGCTCGCCGGTGCGGCCGACAGCCTGCCCGCGTTCACCATCGCGCTGGTGCTCCAGGGCCTCCTCGGCGGCACCTTCTCCGCCACCAACGGCTACCTCGCCGCGGCCCTGGACGGCTCCCAGCTGTCCAAGGCGCTGACCCTGATGCAGGGCAGCGCCCGGGCCGCGCTGGTCGCCGCGCCGATCCTGGTGGGCGCGCTGTCGCCGTGGATCGACCCGCACCGGCAGTACCTGGTGATGGCGGTACTGCCGCTGACGGCCGCGGTCCTGCTCAACTCCCTGCCGGAGCCCTCCCGTCCGGCCGCCGCCCGGGCGGGCCGCGACACCGCACCGGCCGACCCGCCGGGCTCGCTCAGGCTGCTCTACACCTTCGAGTTCGCCTTCGTCTTCGCCACCATCATCTCCTTCCCCTACCTGATCACCCTGGTCCAGCAGCGGCTGCCGGGCGTCAACGGCACGGTCGCGGGCCTGCTGTTCGCGCTGCCGCACCTGGTCTACCTGATCGGGGCCGCTCGGGTGCACGCCGCCGTCGAGGCGCGCCCCCGCAGCGGGCTCGCCCTGGGCTTCGCCCTGGTCGCCGTCGGACTGGCCGGCCACGCCCCGGCCCACTCCCTGCTCACCTTCGCCCTCACCCGGGCGGTGCTCGGCCTCGGCATGACCTTCGGCCTGGTCTGCCTCGCCGTCCTCGCCGCCGAAGCCGCCCGCGGCCGCGCGCCGGGCCGGATGTTCGGCACCCGCGAAACCGTCTCCAAGTGCGGTGCCGTCGCCGCCGGACTGGCCGCCGCGCTCGCCAACGGCAGCAGCGGACCGGCCGCCCCGGTCGTCACCGGCACCGCCGCCGCACTGGCCGCCGCCCTGCTCGCCCTCCTGACCCGTAGGAGTCCCCGATGACCGCCCGGCCCACCACGCTCCCCGCCAGCCCGTCGACCACCGCCCCCACCGGACTGCCCGGATCCGAACTGCTCGACGACGGACTGCCCGGATCCGCGCTGCTCGACGCCGAACTGCCGGGCGCCGACGACGCGGTGGCCCACACCCTGCTCAACTGCCTGCTGCGCGAGGTGTCCGCACCCGAGCACCAGACCGCCGTCGACGACGGCCGGCTACTCCTGCGCCTGCCGCGCCGCGGCACCCTGCTGCGGGTCGCCCTGCGCCGCACCTCGCTGCTCGGCGCCCACCGGTTCACCGGGCCGGTGCACGAGGAAACCCCGGACGGCTGGCGCGAGTTGGGCTGGCGCGAACTCGCCGGGTACACCCAGGACGAACTGGAACTGCGCACCGGCACGGTGAACGAGGAGTTCCTCGACCAGGTGGCGTCCAGCCACCGGGGCGTCGACGCGGGCCTGGCCGACCGTCCGGCCGCCGGAACGGACCGCTACCTGGAGTCCGAGCAGGCCCTGCTGTTCGGCCACCGCTTCCACCCTGCCCCCAAGTCCCGTTCCGCCGCCCGCGGCGACTGGCGGCACTACGCCCCCGAGTCCCGCGCGGCCTTCCCACTGCGCCACCTCGCCGTCCGCGCCGAACTGCTCGCCGAACAGTCCCTGGACGCCGGGGCGAGCGCCGTACTGGACGGCCTCGGCGAGGTGCCGGACGGCTACCGGCTGCTGCCCGTCCACCCCTGGCAGTACCAACTCATCGGCGAACACCCGCTGTTGCGCGCCGCCCTGGCCCGCGGCGACGTCCTCGACCTCGGCGCGCGCGGCGAGAGCTTCGCCGCCACCGCCTCGGTGCGCACCCTGTACGGCGCGGACGCCTTCCTCAAGTTCAGCCTCAACGTCCGCATCACCAACTGCCTGCGCAAGAACGCCGCCTACGAGCTCACCGGAGCCGTCGAACTCACCCGGCTGCTGGACCCGGTGCTCACCGACCTCGCCCGGCGCTTCCCGGACGCGGCGATGCTCCGCGAGCCCGCCTTCCGCACCCTCGCCCTGCCGGGCCCCGACGGCCGCCCCGACCAGGCACTCTACGAGGGCTTCGGCCTGATCCTGCGCGAGGGCCTCGGCGGCGTGCTGCGCCCCGGCGTCACCCCGCTGCTCGCGGCCGCCGTCGCCGACGAGCACCCGACCAGCTCGGCACACGTCTCCCGCCTGCTGGGAGGGAGTTCGGACAACGCCCGGGCCCTCGGCTGGTGGCGCGACTACCTGCGGCTGCTCCTCCCGCCGGTACTGGCCGCCTACTTCGACCACGGCGTGGTGCTGGAGCCGCACCTGCAGAACGTGCTGATCGGCGTCGACCCGGACGGACGTCCCGCGCAGGTGCTCTTCCGCGACCTGGAGGGCACCAAGCTGGTCCCCGAGCAGAACGCCGAGCTGCTGGCCGCCCTGCCGCCCGAGGTGGCCGGTCCGATGACCTACGACGCCGAACGCGGCTGGGACCGGGTGGTCTACTGCCTGCTGGTCAACCACGTCGCCGAGCTGCTCGCCGCCCTCGCCGACCGCCACCCCGAGCTGGAGGGCGCGCTCTGGCAGGCCGTCCGGGACACCCTGGAGGAGTACGCCGCCGCGCACGGGCGCCCGCCCCGGCTGCGGGCGCTGCTGGCCGGCGTCCCGCTGCCCGCCAAGGCCAACCTGCTGACCCGTTGGGAGCGCAAGGCCGACCGCGAGGCCGGGTACGTCCGGCTGCCCTCCCCACTGGCCGGCTCGGTGCTCGCCGAGGCCACCCGGACGACCAGCCGGACGACCAGCCGGACGACCAGCCGGACGACCGCCGACCTTCCCACCGGGAGCACCCCTCGATGAGCAGCACCGCGCACCGCGACACCGTCCAGCAGCGGGTCGCCGACCTCGTGCCCGACGAACTGCCCGCCTACGTCTACGACCTGGCCGCGCTGCGCGAGCACGCCGCCGCCGTCCGGGCCGCACTGCCCGACCGGGTCGAGCTGTACTACGCCGCCAAGGCCAACCCGGAGGCGCCGCTACTGACCGCGCTGCGCGCCGCCGTCGACGGCTACGAGGTCTCCAGCGGCGGTGAGTTGGCGCACGTACGGGCCGCCGTACCGGACGCTCCGCTGGCCTTCGGCGGGCCGGGCAAGACCCCGGCCGAGATCGCCGCCGCCGTGGACGCGGGGGTGCACCGCTGGCACGTCGAGAGCGAGCAGGAACTGCACCGGCTGGCCGCCGTACTCGCGGAGCGGCCCGGGGCGAGTGTGGACGTCCTGCTGCGGGTCAACCTGCCGGTGACCACCGACGCCCTGGACGCGGTGCCGCTGGCGATGGGCGGACGGCCCACCCCGTTCGGCCTCGACCCGGACCGGGCCGAGGAGTGCGTCCGGCTGCTCACCGACGGTGGACCGCTCGGACACCGGCTGCGCCTGCGCGGAGTGCACGCCCACCTGGCCAGCGGGCTGGCGGCGGCGGAACAGCTGTCGGTCGCCGAGCAGATCGTCACCTGGTCGGCCGACCTGGCCGCACGGCACGGCCTCCCGCTCACCGAGGTCAACATCGGCGGCGGGATGGCGGTGGACTACGAGGATCCGGAGCGGCGCTTCGACTGGACGGCCTTCGGCGAGGGCCTGGCCAAGCTGCTGGACGCCCACCCCGGGCTGATCCTGCGGATCGAGCCCGGGCGAGCGCTGACCGCCTACTGCGGCTGGTACGCGACCGAGGTGCTGGACGTGAAGCGCAGCCACGGCGAGGACTTCGCGGTGGTCCGCGGTGGCACCCACCACCTGCGCACCCCCGCCACCCGCGGGCACTCCCAGCCCTTCACGGTGCTCCCGGTGGACGCCTGGCCGCACCCGTGGCCCCGCCCCGCGGTCGGCACCGGCCGGGCCACCCTGGCCGGACAGCTGTGCACCCCGAAGGACGTGCTGGCCCGGGCGGCGGACGGCGCGGCCGGCCTGCGGGCCGGGGACCGGGTGCTGTTCGCGATGGCGGGCGCGTACGGGTGGAACATCTCGCACCACGAGTTCCTGATGCACCCCCGCCCGGGCTTCCACTACCTGGGCGGCTGACGGCGACCGGTTCACCGGGGGTCGGCGAACGGATGGCGGGCACCAGCCGACAGCCGACAGCCGACAGCTTTCAACATCTGTCATCTGTCATCTGTCATCTGTTCGCCGCCTCCCCCGCTCCCCGCCGCCAATCCCCGCCACCCGTCCGCCGACACCGGCTCCGCGCACTCGTGCGAAAGTGGTAACCGGCGAAGGGAGCGCGAACGTGCTGATGGACAAGGTGGCGGAGATACTCGCCGAGGCGTCGGCCGAGGTGGTGGAGCCGCGTTTCCGGGCGCTCAGCGCCGGCGAGGTGATGGAGAAGGCGCCCGGTGAGATCGTGACGATCGCCGACCGCGAGGCCGAGGCGATCATCGCCCGCCGTCTCCACGAGCTGCTGCCCGTCCCGGTGGTCGGTGAGGAGGCCGTGGCCGCCGATCCGTCGCTCGCCCAGGCCATCCACGACGAGCCCGCCGTCTGGCTGGTCGACCCGGTGGACGGTACCTCCAACTTCGTCGCGGGCCGCCCCGACTACGCCGTGATGTGCTCGCTGGTCCGCGGCGGCCTGACCGTCGCTTCCTGGATCTGGCAGCCGGCCGCCGCGACCGCCTACCGCGCCGAACTGGGCGCCGGTGCCTGGCGCGACGGCGAACGCCTCACCCGCCTGCCGGCCCCCACCGAGGCCGGGAAGCTGACCGGCATCCTGAAGAGCCGCTTCCTCGACCCGGCCGACCGCCGCCGGATGGAGGCCAACTGCTCCGTCTTCGGCGAGATCGACCCCGGCCGGAGCGCCGCCGGGATCGAGTATCCGGAGGTCGTCGAGGGCCGGGTCGACTTCATCTTCTACTGGCGCACCCTCCCCTGGGACCACGCCCCGGGTTCGCTGCTGCTCACCGAGGCCGGCGGCGTCGCGGCCCGCATGGACGGCAGCCCGTACCGCCCGGAGGCCCCGGGCTGCGAGGACGGCCTCCTGATCGCCGCCGACCCGGACTCCTGGGAGCTGACCCGCGGCATCCTGCTGAACACCTGACGGCCGCCCGCCCGACTCCCGCCCCCGCCCCACGCTCCCCGCCCCACGCCGACGCCGGACCCGCACCGGCGCCCGCCCCGCGACGGCGCTACCCCGCCCGCTCCCCCGCGACCTTGCGCCCCGCGCCGACCACCTCCCGCAGCAGCGCGCCCACCTCCCCCGCCGTGGTGTGCGGGTTGAGCAGGGTGAGCTTGAGCCGCACCCGCCCCGGCCCGTCCCCGGGCAGTTCGGTGCGCCCGACCACAGCGCGCCCGGTGCGCAGCAGGAGCCGGCGCAGCTGCCCGTTCAGCTCGTCCACGGCGGCCTCGTCCGTCAGCCCGGGCGGGCGGTAGCGGAACAGCAGCACGGTGAGGACCGGTTCGGCGTGCAGTTCGAGCGAGGGTTCGGCCCGGACGGCGTCCGCCGCCGCCAACGCCAGGTCGTGGCAGGCGTCGACGAGCCGGCCGAGCCCCTCGCGGCCGAGGGTGCGCAGGGTGACGGCGAGTTTGAACGCGTCGGCCCGCCGGGTGGTGCGCAGCGAGCGGCCGAGCAGGCTGGGGTAGCCGGCCTGCTCGTCGTCGACCGGGTTGAGGTACTCGGCGCGCCGCGCCAGCGAGACGTACGTCTCCGCCCGCCGGACCAGGAACACCCCGGCGGCCGCGGGCTGCCAGCCGAGCTTGTGCCAGTCGAGGGCGACGGAGTCGGCGCGGGCGATGCCGTCGAGCAGCGGGGCCAGCCGGTCGGAGAGCAGCGCGCCGCCGCCGTACGCGGCGTCGACGTGCAGCCAGGCGCCGTAGCGGCCGGCCAGGTCGGCGGCGGCGTCCAGCGGGTCGACGGCGCCGGTGTCGGTGGTGCCGGCGGTGGCGACGACGGCGATCGGGGTGCGGCCGGCCCAGCTGGCCTCGGCCAGGGAGCGTTCCAACTCCTGCGGGGGCATCCGCAGTCGGCGGTCGACGGGGACGGCGAGGACGGACCGTTCGCCGAGCCCGAGCAGGGCGGCCGCGCGCTGGACGGAGAAGTGGGCCGCTTCGGAGGCGAGGATGCACGGCCGGGCGCCGACCGGGATTCCGTCCAACTCAACGATGCCGTCGAGCTTCTGGTCCCGCGCCAGCATCAGCCCCATCAGGTTGGACTCGGTGCCGCCGGAGGTGAGCACCCCGGCCGCGCGCGCCGGGTCGTAGCCGACCAGGACGGCGAGTTCGGCGAGCAGTGCGGTCTCCAGGGCCGTGGCGGCGGGGGCCTGGTCCCAGGAGTCCTGGGAGGGGTTGAGCACGCTGACCGCGAGGTCGGCGGCGGCGGCGACGGCGAGCGGCGGGCAGTGCAGGTGGGCGGCGCAGGCCGGATCGGCGGGGTCGGCGGCGCCGTGGGCGAGCAGTTCGGTGAGCCGGGCGAGCGCGCCGCGCCCGCCGGCGCCGGAGAGCCCGTCCGCGACCAGGGCGGCGATCTCCGCCGGGCTGCCGGCGGGCACCGGTCCGGAGCGCAGCGCTGTGCCGGTGTCCAGGGCGTCGAGGACGGTGGCCAGCAGCGGGCCGAGTGCCCCCGGGCCGCGCGCTCCGCCGGCGAGTGCGGCCAAGTCGCCTCCCTCGTCGGATAGTTCGGGCACCGCCCCGGAGTCGTCGGTCATGCCCCACCCCGGGCGGCCGGAGCGACGGCAGAAGCTGCGGCCGGAGCAACCGCCGGGGCCACCGCCGAGGTCCGGGCCGAGGCCGCCGCGATCGCCTCCGCCAGCCGCTCCAGGACGGCCGCGATCTGCTCGTCGGTGATGGTGAGCGGGGGCAGCAATCGCAGCACCGCGTCGTGCCGCCCGCCGAGTTCGACGATCAGCCCGCGCTCCAGGCACGCCTCCCGGACCCGTACGGCGAGCGCCGGATCGGCGGGCCGGGCGCCGCAGGCGTCAGGGTCGGCGGTCGGGTCGACCAGTTCGACACCGATCATCAGCCCGCGCCCGCGCACGTCGCCGATCGCCGGCAGTTCGGCTGCGAGTTCTCGCAGCCGGTCGGTCATCCTGGCCCCGGCCACGGCGGCCCGCTTGGCCAGCCCGTGCGCGGCGACGTACCGCAGGGTCGCGGCGCCGGCGGCCATGGCGAGGGTGTTGCCGCGGAAGGTGCCGGTGTGGGCGCCGGGCCGCCAGCCGTCGTAGTCCTCTCGGTAGACGACCACGGCGAGCGGCAGGCTGCCGCCGATGGCCTTGGAGAGCACCATGGCGTCCGGCACGATGCCGCTGTGCTCGACGGCCCACATCGCGCCGGTGCGTCCGACGCCGGTCTGCACCTCGTCGACGATCAGCGGGATGCCGCGTTCGGCGGTGATGCGGCGCATCTCGCGCAGCCAGCCGTCGGGCGCGGGGACGACCCCGCCCTCGCCCTGGACCGCCTCCAGGATCATCGCGGCGGGCGGCACCACCCCGCCCGAGGGGTCGTCCAGCAGCCGTTCCACATAGGTCACGCCGAGTTCGGCGCCCGCCTCGCCGCCGACCCCGAACGGGCAGCGGTAGCCGTACGGGTAGGGCAGCCGGACCACCTCGCCGCCGCTGGGCAGCGGTTCCTTGACGGCGACGTTTCCGGAGAGCGCGAGCGCGCCGGCCGTCATGCCGTGGTAGGCGCCGGTGAAGGCGAGTGCGCCGGGGCGTCCGGTGGCGGTCTGCATCAGCTTGAGGGCGGCCTCGACGGCGTCCGTCCCGGCCGGTCCGCAGAAGTGCACCCGGGCACGGGCGGCGAACTCGGCGGGCAGGCTGTCGAACAGCGCGCTGGTGAAGTCGTCCTTCTCCGCGGTGGCGAGGTCGAGCAGGTGCAGCGGGGCGCCGCTGTCGAGGGTGCGGCGGATCGCCTGCAGCACGACGGGGTGGTTGTGTCCGAGGGCGAGCGTTCCGGCGCCGGAGAGGCAGTCCAGGTAGCGGCGGCCGTCGGCGCCCTCGACGGTCATGCCGTGGGCCCGCACCGGGACGATCGGGAAGGAGCGGGCGTACGTCCGGGCGGCGGACTCGCGGACGCGCTGGCGGCGCAGGATGGCCTCACCGGGGGGCGGGGCCCCGGCGGCATCCGAAGCGGCCTGAGCGGGTACGGCGGCGAGCGACAAGGCGAACCCCCAGAAGAAGTTAGGTAAGCCTAACTTTATCGCCGATGACCTGGCGGGCTAGATCGGGGACACCGAGAACCACCCGAGCGAGTGAACCTCCCCCGGTTTCGCGTACGCCGCGCCCCGACCGATTTCAACGAGCGACGCACCGGGACGTCACGCCACCGACCACAACCGACCACTACCGACCGCTACCGACCGGATCCCATCGACTCCGCCCGATCCCAGCCGGAGTCGACCGGATCCACCCGCGCCCCACGGGGGTGGCCGGGGATCCTCACCGCCCTTTCCAGCGATAGCAGAGCTCCGGCCGCCCGACACTCCCGTACTGCGGCTCGCGCACCGCCCGCCCGGTGTCCACCAGGTGTTCCAGGTAGCGTCGCGCGGTGATCCGGGACACCCCGGCGGCGGCGCCGGCAGCGGCCGCCGACAGCCCGGTCGCGGTCTCCCGCAACACCGTGGCCACGGCGTCCAGGGTGGGCGCGCTCAGTCCCTTGGGCAGTGAGTTGCGCTCGGGCGTGCGGAGCAGGGCGAGCGCCTGGTCGACCTCGTCCTGCCCGGTGGCCTCGCCGGTGCGCCCGAGGCTGTCGCGGTAGCGGGCGTAGCGCTCCAGCCGGTCGTGCAGGGCCGCCGCGCTGAACGGTTTCAGCAGGTACTGCACCACCCCCGCCGAGACCGCCTGCCGCACCATCGCGAGGTCACGGGCCGAGGTGACCGCGATGACGTCGGTGCCGTGCCCGGCCGCGCGCAGCGTGCGGCACAGCTGGAGGCCGTGGCCGTCCGGCAGGTGGAGGTCGAGCAGGGTGAGGTCGACGGGTGTTCCGGCGGACCGCGCCCGTTCCAGGAAGCGCAGCGCGTCGGCGCAGCTGTGCACGGTGCCGACGGCGCGGAAGCCGGGCTCGCGCTCCACGTAGAGGGTGTGCGCGGCGGCGGCCACCGGGTCGTCCTCCACCACCAGCACGGAGATCCCGCCGCCCGCCCCGCCCGTTCCGCCTGCCCCGCCCGCCCCGTCGGCGCCGCCGCTCACGCCGCCCACACCGCTCACGCCGGGACCTCTTCGCACTCGTCGGAGCGGACCAGGCCCCCGGTCAGCGGCAGCCGTACGGTGAGCACCGCGCCGCGCTCGCGCCCGACCTCGACGGTGCCGCCGTTGCGCCGGGCGGCCTGGGCGACCAGCGCCAGCCCGAGGCCGTGCCCGTGGCCGTCCTGCTTGGTGCTCCAGCCACGCCGGAACACGTCCTCGACGGCGGCCGGGTCGATGCCCGCGCCGGTGTCGGCGACCCGCAGCAGCAGGCAGGCGGCCCGGGCGCCCGGACCGGCCGCCGCCCCGCCCGGGTCGATCCGGGCGGTGACGGTGACCTCCGGCGCGTCCGGGCTCTGGGCGGACCCGGCGATCGCGGCGTCCACCGCGTTGTCGATCAGGTTGCCGAGGACGGTGATCAGGTCCCGGGCGGAGAGCCCGGGCGGAAGTACCCCGTCGTCGATCCGGCTGTCCTCGGTGAGGGTCAACTCCACGCCCCGCTCGGCCGCCTGGGCCGCCTTGCCGAGCAACAGTGCGGCCAGCACCGGCTCGCTGACGGCCGCGACCACCCGGTCGGTGAGCTGCTGGGCGAGCGCGAGTTCTGCGGTGGCGAACTCCACCGCCTGTTCGTGGCGCCCGAGTTCGATCAGCGAGACCACCGCGTGCAGCCGGTTGGCGGCCTCGTGCGCCTGCGCCCCGAGCGCCTCGGTGAAGCTGCGGACGGAGTCCAGCTCGCCGCTCAGCGACTGAAGTTCGGTGTGGTCACGGAGGGTCACCACCCGGCCGAGGCCGGTGCCGATGGTGGAGGTGTTGAGCACCACGACCCGCTCGGCCGTCAGGTGCACCTCGTCCCGCACCGGCTCCTCGCCGAGCACGGCGGCCACCAGCGTCTCCGGCAGTTCCAGTTCCGCCACCGGGCGACCGTCCAACTCGCCTTCCAGCCCCAGCAGTTCGCGGGCCGCGTCGTTGCAGAGCACCACCCGGTGCGCACGGTCGAGCAGGATCAGCCCCTCCCGCACCGAGCGCAGGGTCGCCTGGTGGTACTCGTAGAGGTGGCTGAGTTCGTCCGGCCGCATGCCGTGGGTGTGCCGCCGCAGCCGGGAGTTGGCGAGGTAGGTGCCCACCCCGCCGAGCGCGAGAGCGGCGACCGCGACCCCCACCAGGGCGAGCAGCGGGCCGCTCAACTGGGCGGAGATCGACTCCAGCGTCAGCCCGACGCTGACCAGCGCGACCACCCGGTGCCGGTCATCCAGTACCGGGGTGACCACCCGCACGGACGGGCCGAGCGTGCCGGTGTACGTCTCGCTGCGGGTCTCGCCTGCCAACGCCCAGTCGATGTGCCCGAGGTAGCGCTTGCCGATCTGCTCGGGCAGCGGGTGGGTCCAGCGCACCCCGTCGGTGTCCATGACGGTGATGAAGGAGACCCTGGAGTCCTGGCGCACCTGCTCGACGTACGGCTGGAGCACCGCGGTCGGGTCGGGCCCGGCGACGGCGGACCGCACCGCGGGGGAGTCGGCGACGGCGTGGGCGATCGAGGTGACCTCGCGGCGGGCCGCGTCCTCGGTGCGCTCGGCGGTGAACAGGTACGCGAGCACCGCGCCGCCGGCGACCACGGCGGCGACGATGACCACCTGGACGACGAACAGCTGCCCGGCCAGGCTGCGGACCAGCCGGCGCGGCAGGGGGATCCACCGGCGACGCGAGCGGGTGGGGGCGGTGCTCACGGACATGCATGCCAGTGTGCACCACGGCCCCGGACACCCCCAGCGGCCCGACGGTTCCCGCCCACCGTGAACTCTATGAACGCAAACGTGACCTCCGTCACGCCAGAACCCCATAGTCAAAGCGGCCCACCACCCGGGGCCGCCAGGACTGCAGGGCGAAGGAGCCGCAGATGTCGATCACCGAGTCCGCCACGGCGGGGGGACCCAGACGCAAGGACCGGACCCACTACCTCTACCTCGCGGTGATCGCCGCGGTGATCGCGAGCGTGGTGGTCGGACTGGTCGCCCCCGGCTTCGCCGTGGAGCTGAAGCCGATCGGCACCGGGTTCGTCAACCTGATCAAGATGATGATCAGCCCGGTGATCTTCTGCACCATCGTGCTGGGCATCGGCTCGGTCACCAAGGCCGCGAAGGTCGGCAAGGTCGGCGGCCTCGCCATCGGCTACTTCCTCGTCATGTCGACCATCGCCCTGGCCATCGGCATGGCCGTCGGCAACCTGCTGGAGCCCGGCGGTGGCCTCCACCTGACCGCCGCCCTCGCCAAGTCCGGCCACGCCCAGGCGACCGCCGGCGGCGCCCAGTCGACCACCGACTTCCTGCTCGGGATGATCCCCGACACCCTCTTCTCGGCCCTCACCCAGGGCAAGGTGCTGCAGACCCTGCTGGTCGCGCTGCTGGCCGGCTTCGCCCTTCAGGCGATGGGGACGGCCGGCGCCCCGGTACTGCGCGGGATCGAGCACCTCCAGCGGCTGGTCTTCCGGATCATGTCGATGATCATGTGGGTCGCGCCGGTCGGCGCCTTCGGGGCGATGGCCGCGGTCGTCGGAGCGACCGGCGTCGACGCGCTGAAGAGCCTCGCCGTGATCATGATCGGCTTCTACGTGACCTGCGTGCTGTTCGTCGTCGTGGTGCTCGGCGCACTGCTCCGCCTGGTCGCCGGGGTCAATGTGTTCGCGCTGCTCAAGTACCTCGGGCGCGAGTTCCTGCTGATCCTCTCCACCTCCTCCTCCGAGAGCGCGCTGCCCCGCCTGATCGCCAAGATGGAGCACCTGGGCGTCAGCCGCCCGGTCGTCGGCATCACCGTGCCGACCGGCTACAGCTTCAACCTCGACGGCACCGCGATCTACCTCACCATGTCCTCGATCTTCATCTCCGAGGCGATGGACAAGCCGATGTCGATCGGCGAGCAGCTCTCGCTGCTGGTGTTCATGGTGATCGCGAGCAAGGGCGCCGCCGGGGTCACCGGCGCCGGACTGGCCACCCTCGCCGGCGGACTGCAGTCGCACAAGCCGGCACTGGTGGACGGGGTCGGTCTGATCGTCGGCATCGACCGCTTCATGTCGGAGGCCCGGGCGCTCACCAACTTCGCCGGCAACGCCGTCGCGACCGTGCTGATCGGGCACTGGACCGGCGAACTGGACGCCGAGCGCGCCCAGCGGGTGCTGGGCGGCGAGCTGCCGTTCGACGAGCTGACGCTGGTCGACAGCCACGGCGGCACCAGTGCCGCCGACCCCTCGGGCCCCGCACCGGAGACCGTCCCCGCCGGGGCCGGGGCCGGAGCCGGGACCGCCGTCGCCTGAGCGAGCACCCCGCACTCCCCCGGTCCGGCGCCTCACACCATCCCCCGGAAACGGCGCCGGGCCGGGGGTCCCCGCTTTCCCGCCACCAGCGGGAGCCCTCGGAGGGAGCGCTCGGAGGGAGCCCTCGGAGGGAGCGCTCGGGGGGAGCCCTCGGAGGGAGCGCTCGGGAGCAGCCCTCAGGAGCGCTCAGGGGACCGCTCAGAAGTCCTGCGAGCCGCTGACCGCCCAGGCCACCCCGCTGGCCGGATCCTCCAGCGCGAGGTGCAGATGGCGCAGTCCGGCAGCCGGCTCCTGCCAGGTGAAGCAGCGCATCCGGGCCACCAGCGCGCCCACCTCGGCGCGGCCCGGCCCGTCCGCGCCGGCCATCGCGCCCAGCGCCCGCCAGAGCCGCAGCCGCCCGTGCGCGCAGCCGTGCGTCCGGCCCACCACCGCGGCCTGCACCAGGGCCGGGTAGGCGAGCGCGAACGGCAGGAACCCGCCGACCACCCGCCGCCGCCGGGCCAGCACGGCGGCCGCCAGCGGAGCCGGACCGCGCACGCACACCACCTCCGCCCAGGGCACCAGCGCGGCCAGTTCGCCCAGCCCCCGGGTGACCCGCTGCCCGCCCGGCCGGGCCACCGGCTGCGGCAGCTCGACCTCGCCCAGGCCCTCGCGGCTGGCCGGCAGGGTCAGCACCGCGCTACGCGCTCCACCGCCGGGCAGGTACTCGCGCACCCGGGAGGCCTCGTCCCAGCCCGCCTTCTCCCAGGGCTCCAGGCGCAGCGGCACGCCCTCCGGGTCGGGCTCGGCCCCGTACGAGAGGTCCTCCCCGAGCAGCACCCGGGTGTGCGCGACCAGTCGACGCACCCGGGCCGGACCGAGCAGCGGAGCCAGCCGCAGCCAGGAGTGGCGGGTCGCCAACACCTCCCAGAGCGGACCGGCGTCGTGGTCGCCGACCCCGGCGACCGTCCCCTCGCCGCCGTCCGCGTCGAACAGCCGGACGGCCAGTTCGGGCGGCGCCGCGTAGGCGATCAGGTGGCCGAGCGGCGCGGTCAGAACCACCGCGGCCTCCTCCCCGGCCTGCGCGACGGCGACCGCCCGGCCCTGCCGGTAGGCGGCGAGCAGCTCGGGCCAGCGGCCGTCCTCGGCCAGGGCGTGGAGACTGTGGTCCTCGTACGTGATCACGATTCGCAGAGTACGGGCCGGGGTGACGCATCAGCCGACTTGCCGTCGGCTCGGTGCGTCGGGGACGGGCCCTGCGCCGCGGGGCCGGTCCGATACGGCCGGGAGCCGTCCGGGTGCGTCGGGGACCGGCCGGTGCGGCGGAGCCCGGCCGGTGCGGCAGAGCCCGGCCGCGACAGGGCCGTCAGGGCTCGTGCCGGCGCTCCCGCTCCAGGACGGCGCGCAGCCGACGGTGAGCGCGGCGACGGGTGACGGCCAGGGTGCTGCGGTGCAGGCCGAGCAGTTCGGCGGCCTCGTCGACGGAGTAGCCGTCGAGGTCCACCAGCACCACCACCCGGGCCTGCTTGACGGTCAGGAAGCCGAGCAGCCGGACCACCTCCCAGCGCGCCTGCAACTCGGCCATCCCGTCGGCCGGCGGGTCGAGCGCCGACCGGCCGCAGCCTGCCGCCTCGCCCGACTCCGGCACCTCGGGCAGGGCCACCCGGCGCCGCTCCCGGCGCCACTGGTCGCGCAGGATGTTCGTCATCGTGGTGAACACGTAGGCGTACGGCTGCGGATGGCTGAGGAAGCGCTCCGGACTGCGGGCGATCCGCAGGTACGCGTCGTGGACGACGTCACCGGCGGCGAGCGGGCTGCCGGCCAGCATCGTGGCCGCCTGCTGGAGCCTGGGCAGCAGCTCGGTGAACACCCGGTTGAAGTCGGCGGGTTGGCGCTCCGGCGGCTCCGGACCGAAGTCCTTGCGCCGACCGCCCGTGTACCGTCCGCTGCATTCCGCCATGCCGTTCTCCCCGGAAATCGGCATCCCGACCGCCCAGTTGGAACTGTCCCCAGCCCCGTCGGACATGCTGTGACACAGGTCACATCATAAGCCGTCCTCCCACGCAGCGCAGTCATTCGTGTGCAATTCGTCATCGACCGGACGAAGTGGGGGAGTTCACCTCCCCAGCACCACGCCGGCCGGGGCACCCCACCCGACGGGAACCGCTGAGCGAGGAGAACCACCATGCGAGGCTGCATCGCCAGGAAGATCGCCATGTTCGGGATGGCCGGAGCGGCCGCCCTGGGCATGCTCGGGACCGCCACCCTGCCGGCCGCCGCGGCGCCGGCCGCCGACCAGACCATCACCTCCGGCGCGGCCGCGTCGTCGCCGGAGGTGACCGCCACCGGCTACCACTGCGTCATCACGGCCAACTACGGCTGGCGCTGGGAGGGGTACTGCAACGTCTACTCCGGCCAGCTGCGCACCATCACCTACTGTGCCAACGGCACGTCGTCCGTCGGCCTGTGGATCGGCGCCCGACCGCAGGCGTGGGACGTCTGGGGCAACTGCCCCGGGTCGACCTGGACCAAGGTCGTGTTCCAGTGGCACAGCTGAGCGGGTAGCGGCTGCGCGGAACGGGTGACGGCTGACAGCTGACGGATTTCGAAATCTGTTATCTGTCAGCCGTCATCTGTTTTCTGTTCGCTGTTTTCTGTTCTCGCGCGTCCGTCAGCCGTCAGCCGTCACCGCCCGCCGTCACCGGCGAGACCTCCGCCAGCAGCCGGGCGGAGTGCACCCGGCCCGCGTGTTCGACCAGGTTGATCAGCACGTCCTTGCCCGAGGCGCGCCGCCGGGCGTCGCACAGCACCACCGGCGTACCGGAGTCCAGGTCCAGCGCACGGGCGACCTCCTCCGGGCCGTACTCGCGCGTCCCGGCGAAGCGGTTCACCGCGACGACGAACGGGATGCCCCGGTGCTCGAAGAAGTCGACGGCCGGGAAGCAGTCGGTCAGCCGGCGGGTGTCGGCGAGCACCACCGCACCGAGCGCCCCCTGCGCCAGCTCGTCCCAGAGGAACCAGAACCGGTCCTGCCCCGGGGTCCCGAACAGGTAGACGGCCAGCCCCTCGCGGATGGTGATCCTGCCGAAGTCCATCGCCACCGTCGTGGTGGTCTTGCGCTCCACCCCGTCCAGGTCGTCCACCGCGCGCCCGGCCTCGGTCAGCCGCTCCTCGGTGCGCAGCGGGCGGATCTCGCTGACCGCGCCGACCAGCGTCGTCTTGCCGACCCCGAAGCCGCCCGCGACCAGGATCTTGAGGGCGAGCACGGAGTCCCCGGGATCCCCCGGATCCACGGGACCCACCGGATCGGACGGCCAACGCCCGGACGGACGCCGGTCGGACGGGTGCCGGTCGGACCGATGCCGTTGGGACGGGTGGTCAGAGTGCGCGGAGCCCATGGATGACCTCCTGGAGGATGCGCTCGTCGGGGAGCAGGGCGGGCGGGACGGGGCGGCTGACCCGGATGAGCCCGGCCGCCAGCAGATCGCCGAGCAGCACCCGCACGACGCCCACCGGCAGGTCGAGGTCGGCGGCCAGCTCGGCCACGGACAGCGGGTTGCCCCGGCACAGTCCGAGGATGCGCGCCTGCTCGGGGCCGACCGGCGGCTCGGGCAAGTCCGGGGCGAGCAGCGGGTCGGGCAGGTCGGACACGACCACGGCGATCAGGTCGAACTGCTGCTCGCCGATCCCCGTCCGGCCTCCGGTCATGGCGTACGGGCGGACCAGCGGCCCGGCCTCGTCGTCGTACCAGCGGGCCCGGTGGGCGGCGGCGAGCGGGTTGCGCGGCGGTCGGCCGGGGTCGGAGCGGGGATGCTCCGGATGTCGTTGGTGGTACGGGTGGAACGCGTCCTCCGCCTGGTCTGGGCGGTCCGGGTGGGTCACCGTGTTCATCCTCCGTGCACCGAGCGGGGCGGGGCGCTCAGGTGCTCGCCGACCCGGCGGACCAGTCTCGCCATCTCGTAGGCGACCAGCCCGAGATCGGCCCTGGCGGTGGCGAACACGGCCAGGCAGGTGCCCTCCCCGGCCGCCGCCACCAGCAGGTAGCCGCCCTCCAACTCGACCATGGTCTGCCGGACTTCACCCGCACCGAAGTGCCGTCCGGCGCCCTTGGCGAGGCTGTGGAAGCCGGAAGCGACGGCAGCCAGGTGCTCGCCGTCCTCGCGAGACAGACCGGCCGAGCTGCCCATCGCCAGGCCGTCGGCGGAGAGCATCACGGTGAACCGGACCTCGGGGGCGCGCTGGACCAACTCGTCGAGGAGCCAGTTCAGTTCCCCCGCGCGGTGAGTGGTGCCGATCACGGCCGGTCTCCTTCGGGTCGGATGTCGAGTCGCTCTTGGGATCGCTCTTGGGATCGCTCTTGGGATCGCTCTTGGGATCGGAGATCCTGTCGGAGGCCCGGTCCGGCTGCCGACGGCTCCTCGGGCCACCGGCCGGACCGCAGGCCGCGCGCCCAGCCGTTCTGGAAGGCCGACATCGCCGCCTGCGCCGCCTCCGGGCTGCGGGTCACCGGCCCGACCCCTCCCCCAGCGCCCTCCCCGAACCCGCGGTCCGCAGCGCGGCGGCTGCGTGGGGCGGCGGCGCTCGGCGTCTCCCGAAGCTGCGGCACCAGGCTCGCCTGACGCACCCGGCGCGGCAACTCCACAGGAACGTCGCCGACTTGCCGTTCGCCCGGTGGCACCGCGGTCGCCACGCGGTGGGACTGCGGCGGACCGGGCTGCGGACGGGAGGCGGCACCCGGGCCTCCGTCCGCAGCCGGTCCGGCCGTCCGGGCAGCGGCGGCCCGGACGGGGGTGCGCCGCACCGGCCCGGGGTCTCCGCCCCGGACGCCGAAGGGCAGCAGCGCCCCGCCCTCCGGCAGCGGCCCACCCGCCGCCGGAAGTTCGATCTCCGCCGCCCCGCCGCCCGGAAATCCGGTGGCCGGGGTCGCGGGCGCGGTCGGTGCCACGGTCGGGACCGGTTCCGGTTTCGCCGTCGCCGTCGGTACCGGTGCCGGTGCCGGTGCCGGTGCCGGTGCCGGTGCCGGTGCCGAAACCGGCCAAGGCTGCGACCACCAGTCGGCATCCGACTCCGGGGCCCCGCCCGTACCATCCGGAACCGGCACGATGTCCAACTCCGGTACGGCGTCCAACTCCGTTACGGCGTCCTGCCCGAGCCCCTCCCGCCCGTCGGCCAGCAGTCCGGTGGGCAGCAGCACCACGGCGGTGGTGCCGCCGTACGCGGAGGTCACCAGCGAGACCCGGACGCCGTGCCGCCGGGCCAGCCGGCTGACCACGAACAGGCCGAGCCGGTCGCTGTCGAACAGGTCGCTCTGTTCGACGGCGGCGATCCGCCGGTTGGCGGCGGCCAGGGCGGCCGGGCCCATGCCGAGGCCACGGTCCTCGATCTCCAACGCGTAGCCGTTGCCGACCTGTTCACCGCGGATGTGCACCCTGGTGTGCGGCGGGGAGAACCCGGTGGCGTTCTCGACCAGTTCGGCCACCAGGTGAGTGAGGTCGGCGACGGCGTGGCCGACGACGGCGGCGCGCGGCAGCGGGTGCACCTCGACCCGGGCGTACTCCTCGACCTCCGAGACGGCCGCCCGCACCACGTCCACCAGCGGGACGGGCCGGCGCCAGGCCCGACCGGGGGCGGCACCGGAGAGGATGATCAGGCCCTCGGCGTGGCGGCGCATCCGGGTGGTGAGGTGGTCCAGCCGGAACAGGTCGGCCAGCTCGGACGGGTCCTCGGTGCGGCGCTCCATCGTGTCCAGCAGGGTGAGTTGGCGGTGCACCAGGACCTGGCTGCGGCGGGCGAGGTTGACGAACACCCCGGAAACCCCGGACAGCACCTCGGCCCGTTCCACCGCCGCCGTGACGGCCGCCCGCTGTACGGTGCCGAGCGCCCGGTGGACTTGGCCGATCTCGTCGTCGCGGCCGCTGGGCCGGGGCGCCTCGGCCTCGATGTCCACCTCCTCACCCGCACGCAACTTCCTGATCGTGGCCGGGAGTTTGCGACCGGCCAGGTCAAGTGCCGAGTCGCGCAGGCCGGTCAGCTCGGCGACCAGGCCGCGCCCGATCCGCACGGAGATCACCAGCGAGGCGACCACCCCGAGCAGACCGAGCAGCACCGCGATCCCGGCAGGGGCGAACAGCCCCTGGGCGTAAGGGTTCTGGGCCTCGGCTCCGATCCGCCCGGCTCGGTCCTCGACGCCGCGCAGCCCGTCGGCGACGTTCCCGGCCGCCATCGCCCAGCGGTCGGGCGGCACCGCCGCGACGGCGGCCCGACCGTCGACGGCGGTACGGACCTTGTCCTCGTAGACGCCCAGCTCCCGGTGGTCCGCCCCGTCGGTGACGGCGAGCAGCGCGTCCCGGTCGGCGGGGCGCAGGTCGGCGGCCGCGCCCTGCTCGAACGCGCGCCGGGCGAAGGCCGTACCGGCGAACTCGCGCAGCTGGTCGTCGCCGAGCCCACCGGAGAGCTGGGCGGCACGCAGCAACGCGTCCTCCCGGGCGAGGAGTTCACGGGAACGGTCCAGCTCCGACGGTACCCGGACGTCGACTCCGGCCCGGCCGCCCTGCGGCGGGGCGGCGGCGCCGGACACCGCCAGCGCCTGGTCCACGGCAGCGCCGTAGGCGGCGTACACCTCGGGCCAGCCCACGCTCCGGGTCAGCACCCGGCCGCGCAGCTCCGGCAGTGCGGCGAGCGAGGCGGCCAGGGCGTCCAGCCGGGCGGCCGCGTCAGCGCCCAACCCCTGGGCGTCGGCACGGTTGTAGCCCTGGCCGGGGTGGCGGGGATCGGGGAACAGCAGGGCGAACGCCCGGTCGGTGGTCGCGGCGGCCTCGCGCAGGGCGCTCTCCCGCCCGGCGGCGGGGACGGTCCCCGGGACGAGCCCCGGGCCGGCCAACAGCTGTCCGGCGGCGGCACGTTCGGCCTGCAGGCCGGCGACGGTGTCGGCGACGGGGGTGAGCAGACTGCGCTGGGTGTCGCGCAGGCGCAGCAGGTCCCAGACGCCCTGGGCCGTGGTCACGGTGGCGAAGCCCCAGAGGGCGATCACGGAGACCACCGGGACCATCAGCAGCGCGATGATCCGGGCGCGGACGGTCCGGGGGCGCAGCCCGCGCAGCCAGGGGCCGGGCAGCGGCGAACGGGCGGGCGGGCCGGCGTGGGCACCCCGGCGGGCGCCGGGGGCGGTACCGCGGTCTTCGCGCATGGGTGATGTGGGGCCTTTCGGGCGGGGGACAGCACTCGGGCGGGACAGGGCTGGGCCAGGACTGGGACAGGGCTGGGACGGGGCTGGCTCTGGCGGGACGCAGGTGGGACGAGGCTCGGGCGGACGGGGATCAGGCCGCGCGGTCGTGGCCGTACCGCTCCGGGAATCCGGGGTCCGCGTGCTCGGCCTCCGGGTGGACGGCCGGCTCGGCGAACTCCTCGATCACCAGTTCCTCCGCCGCTGACCAGCCGGCCCGTTCCTGGGCCGCCGGGGAGAGCGCGACGAAGGCCGAGGCGAGGAAGAGGAACGAGCCGAGGCCCACGGCGAGCGGGAAGACGAAGTCCATCGGGCTGACCCCGCCCAGGGCGGTCCGGGCGGGCTCCAGTTGGACGTGGACGGCGGCCATACCGGTGTAGTGCATGCAGCTGACCGCGAGGCCCATGCCCAGTGAGGCCGCCGCCGCCGCGTATACGTTGCGGATGGTGACGGCGGCCCAGAGCGCGGCGGTGGCGGCGCCGACCGCGACCAGCACGGACAGCGCGACCGTCCCCGCGTCGTAGTGCAGTCCGCCGTGCATGCGGACGGCGGCCATGCCGAGGTAGTGCATCGCGGCGACGCCGACGCCGGTGGTGCAGCCGCCGCCCAGCAGCGCGAGGCCGCGGTGCCGGCCGTAGCAGACCACGGTCAGGCCGAGGCCGGTGACCAGCACCGCGACCAGCAGGCTGAGGACCGTCAGCGGCACGTTGTAGCGCAGCTCGGTGCCGTCGACGGCGAAGCCGAACATGGCGACGAAGTGCATGGTCCAGATGCCGGAGCCGATCGCGGCGGCGGCGGTGAGCAGCCAGTTCCGGCGGGTGGCGCCGGTGGCGGCCAGGCCACGCAGGGTGCAGCGGAGCCCGAGGGCGGCGCCGGCACAGGCCATCGCGTACGAGACGACGGGTGTCAGCCAGCCGAAGCTGAAGTGGTTGAGGGCGCCCATGGGACCTCCGGTCGACCGGTCGGGCCCGGGGCGGTAAGCGGTGCCTCCGGGCACCCCAGGCCGGGCGGACTGCATCCGACGGGCATATGCCAGTCGCATGTGCGCTTTCGGCTTGGGGTGCGTGGGACGCTATCGAGCGGCCGGAATCAGTCAAGCGAAGATCTGAAAAGCTGCCCGCGCACCGAGGGCGGTGTGTTCGAATGAAACTGTCCTGTGCCCAGATGCCTGGCAGGCGGCGCATGCGCCCGACGGTCGGCGGAGGACAACAAACAGCAGACACAGCGGACAGCGGACAGATAACAGATTTCGAAATCTGTTATCTGTCCGCTGAACGTTGAAACCCGAACCCGAACCCACCCCCGTCACCCGACGGGCGTCACCCGCACCCGCATCGCACTCGCCGCACGGAGCGTGATCCCCTGCGCGAGCGCCACCCGCCGGTCCACCACCTCCACCTCGAAGTCCCGCAGCAGCACTCCCAGCGCCAGCACTGACTCCAGCATCGAGAAGTGCTGTCCGATGCAGGCCCGCGGTCCGCCGCCGAACGGGAACCAGGCGTACCGGTGCCGCGCCTTCTCCTCCTCCGGCAGGAACCGGTCCGGGTCGAAGCGCTCCGGCTCCACCCAGTGGTCCGGGTGCCGCTGGGTGACCAGCGGCGCGATGATGACCTGCGCTCCCGCCGGGATGGTGTACCCGTCGATGACCGTCGCCTCGACCGCCCGCCGCCCGATCAGCGCCGCCGCTGGGAAGAGCCGCATCGCCTCCTTGATCACCCGGGTGAGGTACGGCAGCCGCTCCAGGTCCGCCGCCGTCGGCGCCCGCCCGGCCAGGACGGTCCGCGCCTCCTCCTGGGCGAGCTTGCGCTGCTCCGGGTGCTTGGCCAGCAGGTGCAGCGCGAAGGCCAGCGAGGTGGCCGTGGTCTCGTGCCCGGCGAGCAGGAACACCAGGACCTGGTCCCGGAGTTCGGCCGGATCCAGCCGCTCGCCGTCCTCGCCGCGCGCCTTCCCGAGCAGGGTCAGCAGATCGTCGGCCCCGTCGTCGCCGCCGCCGCGCGCGGCCCGCTCGGCGATGATCCGGTCGCACACCTCGTACAGCGCCCGCTGCGCCTCCAGGCCGCGCCGGTTGCCCGGCGTCGGCCAGGTCCGCGGGAGGCGGACCGGCGCGAAGCCGCGCTCCTTGACGAACTCGCCGAGCACCGGGAAGTTGTGGTTCACCACCTCCACCGCCTCCTCGACGTCCGCGCCGAAGAGGATCCGGGCCACAGCGCGCAGCGCGAACCGCGACATCTCCTCCGCCACGTCCACCACCCCGCCCGGCACGGCCCGCCAGCGCTCGGCGAGCGCCTGCGCCTCCTCGGCGAGCGCGTCCGCGTAGCCGTCCACCCGGCGCCGGGTGAACAGCGGCTGGACCAGCCGGCGCTGGCGCTGGTAGACCTCGTCCTGACTGGTCAGCAGGCCGTTGCCGACGCTGATCCGCAGCTCGTCGTAGAAGTTGTTCTCCTTGCGGAAGTTCGCCGCCTCGCTGCCGAGCACCTGGTGCACGCCCTCGGGCGAGAACACCCCGTAGAACTCGACGCGCAGCCCGGGCGGCCCGGCGACGATCCGGACCACGTCCCCGTGGTCGCGCCGGGCTGCGAGGTAGGTCCGCAGCGGGCGGCGGGTGAGGTCGAAGAGCGAACCGACCAGGGGGTTCCCGACCGGTCCGGGTATGGCGGCGGCGGCCATCGGCACTCCTTCTGGGCTTCCTCGGCGCTGACTGCGCTTGGTGACCCTTCGACCTTACTGACGGGTATTCAGCCGGGGAAGCCGGCGGGAAGCCCGTCGGCCGGGAAGCGTGCCGGTGAGAAGCGCGCCGGCCGGAAGCGCGCCGGCCGGAAGCGCGCCGGCGGGAAGCCCGTCGGCGGGCGGCTCACTCGTACTCGGTGCCGCCCTTGCGGGTCAGGTACGCGTCGCTGACCACCTTGGCGATCGCCCGCCCGCCGAGCACCGGGCTCCAGCGCTCGACCACCGGCCGCACCACCACGCCCTCGCGCAGGTGGAGTTGGCGCCCGGAGTGGCTCTCCTTGCCCTGCGCATGGGCCAGCACCGTCGCGGTGTCGAACGGGCCGCGCCACAGTTCGGGCACCAACGGCAGCTCACCGTCCAGCAGTTCGGCGGCCGGCAGCCAGTTCAGCTGCCCGTCGACCACCGCCGACACGTCGAAGGCGGCGTACCCGGGGCGCTCGCTGCGCGCGGAGGACCCGTACGTCAGGTCCTGCACGCCCTCGCCGAACACCTCGCCGAAGATGCCGACCCGTTCGGCGCCCAGCCGTTCGGCCAGCCGGGCCGCCACCGCCGGGATGTCGTACGCGCGCACCGCCCGCCAGTAGAGATTGCGCTCATCCTCGGCCAGCGCCAGTCCCTGGGCGCCGATCCCCTTGGAGGAGACATGCACCTCGCCAGTGGCGGCGGTGTAGGTGACCAGGCAGCAACTGCCGTGCAGCTTCTCGGTCAGCACCACGGGCTCGCCGGGCGCGAAGATGTCGGGGTGGCGCTTGAGGTTCTCGATGTCCACCCAGGGCAGCAGGTCCGGCGCGCTGACCACGTCGCCGCTCATCGACGTCGGCACCGGCGGCTGCCACTTGACGATGCCGAGCAGCTCGGCGAAGTCCTCGCCCCGCTCGGCGGCCCCGGCCAGGTCGGTGCCGGCCAACGCGCCGGGCCGGCAGACGATGCCCTGCGACAGCTCGCCGCGCAGCCGTACCGCCTTCACCCGGTTCGCCGCGCCGCCGGCCAGCTTGCCGGTCAGCCCCAGCTCCTGAACCAACTCATCCGGCAGGACGGCCTGTTCGGGGATGTAGACGGCGTGGTCGCCGGTTCGGTACGCGCCCTTCGCGACCACCGCCCGGTAGAGGCCGACCTGGGCCAACTCCAGGGCGTCGGCGTTCGGGTGCTCCAGGATGACCAGCCTCTCGGCGGTGACGCGCAGCGTGGACATGGACGGACTCCTCCCGTTGATCCGCATGGATCGACCGTCGGGCCCGGGCGGCCGACGGTCGGCCGCGCCTACGGGCTGCGCCCCACTCTGTCCGCTCCGCCGGCCCGGACGCGACGGGTTTTCCGCCCGAACCGGCCGCCCCCGACCGCCGCCCTCGAACCGGCCACCCCCGACCACCGCTCCCCCGCACTCCCCGGCACCGCCCCCGACCCGTCCGTGCACGTTTGAGCCTTCACACAGCAGCCCCGAGGCCCCCGCCCCACCCCAGCTGTGCGATGCGACAGAGGATTTATCACTCGCATCTGCGGCACTATGATCGCCGTAATGGCCGCACCTGCGGTCACACCTCCGCGCCCCTTCCGGCGCGAACCCTGGAGGGGAAGCCACCGATGAGCGCCCGCACCACCGCCCCCCGCAGACTCGCCGTCGCCGCCGCTGCGGCCCTCGCCCTCAGCCTCGGGGTCACCGCCTGCGGCAGCGACGGCGGCAAGTCCGCCGGCTCCGCCTCCTCTACCGCGAACACCGCGAGCACGGCAGGTGCCGCGAGCACCACGGGCGCCGCCGGCACCGACGGCGGCAGCGTCCCCAAGGCCAAGGGGGACATCACCGTGTACGCCGCCGCCTCGCTCAAGGAGACCTTCACCGATCTCGGCAAGAAGTTCGAGGCCGCCAACCCTGGCGCCAAGGTGAAGTTCAACTTCGGCGGCAGCTCCGCCCTCGCCGCCAGCATCAACTCCGGTGCCCCGGCGGACGTGTTCGCCGCCGCCAGCCCCGCCACCATGAAGACGGTCACCGACGCGGGCGGCGCGAGCGGCCAGCCGAAGACCTTCGTCAGGAACACCCTCACCATCGCCGTGCCCAAGGGCAACCCCAAGCACGTCACGGGCCTGAAGGACCTCACCGGATCCGGCGTGAAGGTCGCGCTGTGCGCAAAGGAGGTGCCGTGCGGCGCCGCCGCCCTCACCGCGCTGAAGGCCGCCGGCGTCGACCTCACCCCGGTCACCCTGGAGCAGGACGTCAAGGGCGCGCTCACCAAGGTCGAACTCGGCGAGGTCGACGCCTCGCTGGTGTACAAGACCGATGTGCGGTCCGATGCTGGGAAGATCGACGGCGTGGACTTCCCCGAGGCCGCCAAGGCCGTGAACGACTACCCGATCGCCGCGCTCGCCAAGGCGCCGAACAAGGACGGCGCGGCCGCCTTCGTCTCCTACGTCCAGTCGGCCGAGGCCAAGCAGGTGCTGACCGCGGCGGGCTTCCAGGCGCCGTGAGGGACCGCACCACCGACAGCGGCCGGCCGGGCGAGCTGAACCGCCGGACCGGGCCGGCCCCGGACCACCACGCCCCGACACCGGCACCGGCACCGACACCGCCACCGGCAGAACCCGCGCAGGCCCTGCCGGGCCGCCGAGGGTCGCGCCGCCGGGGCGCACGCCGCCGCCCGGGGGCGCAGCGCGTCCCGGTCACGCTGCTGCTCCCGGCGCTGCTCGGTCTGGCGTTCCTGATCCTCCCGCTGGTCGGACTGCTGATCCGGGCGCCGTGGAGCGGCCTGTCCGAGCAGCTGACCAGCGCCGCCGTCTGGGACGCCCTGCGGCTGTCGCTGATCTGCGCGACGGCCGCCACCGCGGTCTCGCTGGTCCTCGGCGTGCCGCTGGCCTGGCTGCTCGCCCGTACCGAGCTGCCCGGCCGGCGGGTGGTGCGGGCGCTCGTCACCCTGCCGCTGGTGCTGCCGCCGGTGGTGGGCGGAGTGGCGCTGCTGCTGGTGCTCGGTCGGCGCGGGATCGTCGGCTCCTGGCTGGACTCGGCTTTCGGCATCACCCTGCCGTTCACCACCACCGGGGTGGTGATCGCCGAGGCCTTCGTGGCGATGCCCTTCCTGGTGATCAGCGTCGAGGGCGCGCTGCGGGCGGCCGACCCGCGCTACGAGGAGGCGGCCGCGACCCTGGGCGCCTCCCGGCTGACGGTCTTCCGCCGGGTCACCCTGCCGATGATCGCCCCGGGGATCGCCGCCGGGGCGGTGCTCGCCTGGGCGCGGGCGCTCGGCGAGTTCGGCGCGACGATCACCTTCGCCGGCAACTTCCCGGGCCGTACCCAGACCATGCCGCTTGCCGTCTACCTGGCCATGGAGTCCGATCCGGAGGCCGCGATCGCGCTGTCGCTGGTGCTGCTGGTGGTCTCCGTCGCCGTCCTCGTCGGCCTGCGCGACCGCTGGATGTCGACCCCGTGACCCCGGGCCGGACCATCGACGCCAGGACCGACGTCGCCCCACCCGCCCCGGGCCGCAACATCCAGGCCAGGGCCGCCGTCGACCCCGTGACCCAGGACGCCGCCCCCGTGACCCAGGACGCCGCCCCCGTGACCCAGGACGCCGCCCCCGCGCCCCAGGACGCCGACAGGAGGCCGAACCGATGAACCCCCCGACGAGCCCCCCGCCAAGCCCCCCGACGGCGACCGCCGCCGCGAACCCCGCCCTCGACGCCCGCCTCCGGGTCGACCGCGCCGCCTTCGCCCTCGACCTCGCGCTCACCGCCGCCCCCGGCGAGGTGATCGCCCTGCTCGGCCCGAACGGCGCCGGCAAGTCCACCGCGCTGCGCGCCCTCGCCGGACTGCTCCCGCTCACCGGCGGGCACCTGCACCTGGACGGCCACGTCCTGGAGGACCCGACCGAGCGCCTGCACACCCCGGCCGAACAGCGGCCGGTCGGCGTGGTGTTCCAGGACTACCTGCTGTTCCCGCACCTCAGCGCGCTCGACAACGTCGCCTTCGGCCCGCGCTGCCAGGGGCGGCCCAGGCGCGAGGCCAGGGCCGAGGCCGCGGCCTGGCTGGAGCGGATGGGGCTGGCCGAGCACGCCTCGGTGCGCCCCGGCCGGCTCTCCGGCGGCCAGGCCCAGCGGGTGGCCCTGGCCCGGGCGCTGGCCGTCCGCCCCCGGCTGCTGCTGCTGGACGAGCCGCTGGCCGCCCTGGACGCCCGCACCAGGCTCGACGTACGGTCCCAACTGCGGCGCCATCTGGCCGAGTTCGAGGCTGTGGCGGTGCTGGTGACGCACGACCCGCTGGACGCCATGGTGCTGGCCGACCGGCTGGTGGTGATCGAGGACGGCCAGGAGGTGCAGTCCGGCAGCCCAGCGGAGGTCGCCCGTCGGCCGCGCACCGACTACATCGCCCGACTGGTCGGCCTGAACCTGTACCAGGGGCTGGCCGAGGGCACCCGGGTCACCCTCCCGGACGGCACCGTCCTGACCACCGCCGAGGACCTGTCCGGCCCGGCGTTCGTCGCCTTCCCGCCTTCCGCCGTCACCCTCTACCGAGAGCGCCCGCAGGCCAGCGCCCGCAACCTGTGGGAGGCCGAGGTCACCGGCCTGGACCTGCACGGCGACCAGGTGCGCGCCGAAGTCTCCGGCGCCCTGCCGATGGCCGCCGACCTCACCCCGGCCGCCGTCGCCGAACTGCGACTGGCGCCGGGGGCGGTGGTCTGGGCCTCCGTCAAGGCCACCCAGACCCACGCCTACCCGGCTTGACCGCACACCCACCCGCAAGCGCCTGCGCCCCGGCCCCAGCACCAGCACCCCACCCGCACCTCTACCGGACGACGACGGCGCCACCGCTACTCCACCGCGCTACTCCACCGCCGCTACTCCGCCGGCTCGACGAACCCCGACTCGTACGCGGCGATCACCGCCTGGGTGCGGTCCCGCGCGCCGAGCTTCGCCAGCACGCTGCTGACGTGGGTCTTCACCGTCTGCACCCCGAGGACCAGCCGCTCGGCGATCTCCCCGTTGCTGAGCCCACGCGCCATCAGCCGCAGCACCTCGGCCTCGCGCCCGGTCAGGGCCGCCCGCTCCATCGTGGCGCGGGCGGCGGGGTTGCCGTGCCCGGCGGCCAGCCTGCGGATCGCGGCCGGGAACAGCAGCGACTCGCCGGCCGCCGCCAGCCGCACCGCGTGGGCGATCTCGGCCGGGCGGGAGCGCTTGAGCAGGAAGCCGTCCGCGCCCGCGCGCAGTGCCTGGTAGACGTAGTCGTCGTTCTCGAAGGTGGTGACGACCAGGATCCGCGGCGGCCGCTCCCCCGGCGCACCGGGGCGCAGCAGTTCGCGGGTGGCCGCCAGGCCGTCCATCACCGGCATCCGGACGTCCATCAGCACGACGTCCGGGCGCAGTGTCCGGGCCATCGACACCGCCTCGGCGCCGTCGGCGGCCTCGCCGACCACCCGTAGGTCCCCCTGCGCCTCCAGGACGGCCCGCAGCCCGAACCGGACCAGCTCCTCGTCGTCGGCGAGCAGAACGTCCGTCATCCCCGCACCAGCCTCCCCACGGTCCCCGTGCCGCCTCCCGCCGGACCGTCTCCGGCAAGATCATCCGTTACGAGCCCAAGCGTAGGGGCAGCCGGACGTCGAGCACCCACTCCCCGCTCCCGTCGGCCGCCGCCCCGGCCATGGCCTCGCCACCGAGCAGTGTGGCGCGCTCGCGGATGCCGCGCAGGCCCTTGCCGCCCTTGCGCCCATCGCCCCCCTGGCGCGGCGCGCCCCCACCGCCCCCCTGGCGCGGCGCGCCCCCACCGCCCCCCTGGCGCGGCGCGCCCCCGGCGCCCCCGGCGCCGCCCGTGCCGTGCGGCGCCCGGTTGGCGCAGCGCAGCTCCAACTGCCCTGCCCGGACGGCGATCCGGACCCCGATCGGCTCGCCGGGCGCGTACTTCAGCGCGTTGGTGACACCCTCCTGGACGATCCGGTAGGACTCGCGGGCGAGCACCCCGGGCAGTGCGCCGGCCGGCACGTCGATCCACGCCTCGACCGGGCTGCCGGCCGCCCGGGCGGTGTCGAACAGCGCGGGCAGTTGCTCGATCCCGGGCCGCTCGGTGGCCGTGCCGTTCTCGCCGGGCGGGGTCTCGCGCAGCAGGACGAGGGTGCGTTCGAGGTCGTCCATGGCTCGGCGCCCGGTCTCCTCGATGACTTCCAGCGCCTTGGCGGCGAACACCGGGTCCCCGACCTCGCGCGCGGCCCCGGCCTGGAGGACCGTCACCGTCAGGGCGTGGCCGATGGAATCGTGCAGCTCGCGGGCCAACCGGTTGCGCTCCAGCAGCCGTTCGGCCCGCAGCTCGGCCTCCGCCAGCCGCTCCGCCGGGGACGGGCCCAGCAGCCTTGTCGCCATGGCGAGTTGGAGGCGTCCCGCAGCCACCACCAGCCAGCCGTACCCGAACAGCGCCACCGGCAGGAGCAGGAGGTAGCTCTGCCCCCGGGGCCCCGCCAGCAAATGGCCGCCGGCGTTGACGCCGAGTACGGTCGTCATCCCGACGACCGAGCCGAGCGCGACCCGGCCGATCAGCCAGAGCGCGGTGCGCCACCGGTCGGCCCAGCCGCGCGAGGGGTCGGCGGCGATGTCCTGCTCGCGGTCGGGCACCAGCAACAGCCGGGCCTGGATCCCCTCCGCCCGCCGGGCCGCCGGGACGAGGGCGACGAGCATCAGCAGGACGGAGTCCACGGCGACGCACTCCGCGACGATCCGGGCGAGCGTCAGCCCGTACGTCCCCGGATAGATCAGCAGGACGACGCCCATGAAGATCCATCCGACCAGGAGGTGCAGCAGGCGCGCGTAGGTGGCGCCGGCCAGCAGCGGCGCGAGGATCCTGGGCACGGCGATCTCGGTCACCGCGTCATCCTGTCAGTCCGGCGCCGGTTCGCGGCTCCCGCCCCGGGTCCGGACGCGCTCCCTCCCGGGAGGGAGACGGCTCCACTCCGGTGCGGGATCCGCAGGTGGGGCCCGCTCCGGTCGAATGTGACCAGTCGAACGTGACCACCGGCCGGAAGCGCCGGCAGCAACGCACCACCGAACGACCCGAAGGGAGCGCGGCCGTGATCGAGATCCAGGGCCTGACGAAGGAGTACGAGGGCCGGCGGGTCGTCGACGACCTGTCCTTCGAGGTCCGCCCCGGCGTGGTGACCGGCTTCCTCGGCCCGAACGGCGCGGGCAAGAGCACCACCATGCGTCTGCTTCTCGGCCTGGACCGCCCCACCGCCGGGCACGCCCTGATCGACGGCCGTCCGTACGCCGGACTGGCCGACCCGCTGCGGCAGGTCGGCGCCCTGCTGGACGCCCAGGCCCTGCACGGCGGCCGGACGGCGCGCGGCCACCTGCGCTGGCTGGCCGCGAGCAACGGCCTGCCGGAGCGCCGGGTCGGCGAGGTGCTCGCGCAGGTCGGCCTGGCGGACGCCGCCGGGCAGCGGATCCGACGCTTCTCGCTGGGCATGCGCCAGCGCCTCGGGGTGGCGGCCGCGTTGCTCGGCGATCCGGTGGCACTGCTGCTGGACGAGCCGGTGAACGGCCTCGACCCCGAGGGCATCCGCTGGATCCGCACCCTGCTGCGCGAACTGGCCGCCGAGGGCCGGGCGGTGCTGGTCTCCTCCCACCTGATGAGCGAAATGGCGCTCACCGCCGACCACTTGGTGGTGATCGGCCGCGGCCGGCTGCTCGCGGACGCCGCCACCTCCGACTTCATCGACCGGCACGGCCGCACCCGGATCCGGGTCCGCGCCGTGGACCCGACCAAACTGGCCGCCCTGTTCGCCGGCCCCGTCCACGGCCTCGACGCCACCCAAGTCGACGGCGGCGCCTGGGAGGTGACCGGCGCCGAGCCCGAGCGGATCGCGGCGCTCGCCGCCGCCGAAGGCGTGGTGCTGTACGAGATCGCGGTCCAACAGGACTCGCTGGAGGAGGCGTTCATGCGGATGACCGCCGACAGCGTCGAGTACCGCGCCGAGGCCGCCGCATGAGCGCCCTGTCCTGCGCCCTCCGCGCCGAACGGATCAAGCTCACCACCCTCCGCTCGCTCTGGCTCCCGCCGCTGATCGCCGTCCTGCTCACCGCGGGTGTCACCACGGCGGTCGGCGCGGCCCTCGGCGGCAAGGACCGCAACATCACCGACGACCCCGGCGTCGGCGTCTTCTACGGACTCAACTTCGGCCAGGCCGTCCTGGTCGCGTTCGGAGTCCTGCTGATCGGGCAGGAGTTCAACACCCGGATGCTCGACGTCTCGCTCACCGCCGTCCCCCGGCGCGGGCGACTGTACGGCGCCAAACTGGCGTTGGGCGCACTGGTCGGTCTCGGCGCCGGCGCGCTCGGCACGGCGGGCGCCTTCGCCGGCTACGCGGCCACCGTCCCCGCCGACTGGCACGGCCCCGCCTTCGCCCGCGCGGCCACCGCCGGGGTGCTCTACCCGGCGCTGCTGGTGGTGCTCTGCCTCGGGGTGACCACCCTGCTCGGCAATCTCACCGCCGCCATGGGCCTGCTGGGCCCGACCGTGTTCCTGCTCTCCCCCCTGCTCGCCGGCGTACCCGGCGCCCGGGACGCGGTCCAGTTCCTGCCCGACCGGGCCGGCCAGTACGCGCTGCACTACGCCGACGACCCGCACACCGTGTACGGGCACTGGACCGGACTGCTGATCATGACGCTCTGGACGGCTCTGGCCGCGTACGGCGGCCTGCGGGCCCTGAAGCGCGCCAAGTGACCTCGCGCGCAGGAGAGATGAAGAGAGATGAAGGAGAAAGGAGAGATGAGGATGCCCGGCTTCGGCAACGCCCTGCGCGCCGAACGGATCAAGTTCACCACCCTGCCCTCCCAGTGGGCGGCCCCGCTGGTCGCGCTGGTGCTGACCGTCGGCATCACCGCCGCCGTGAACGCCGCCTACGGCGCGAAGGACCACACCCCCGGCGAGGACCCGGCCGGGGGGATCTACTACGGCCTGCTGTTCGGCCATGTCGCCCTGGCCTGCCTCGGGATCCTGCTGATCGGGCAGGAGTTCAACACCCGGATGATCGACACCTCGCTCACCGCCGTCCCCGGGCGCGGGCGGCTGTACGGCGCCAAGCTCGCCCTCGGCGCCGGGCTGGGCCTGCTGCTGGGCCTGGTCTCGACCGCATGCTCCTTCCTGGTCGTCGGCGCCACCGTCGGCATCGACCTCTCCACCCCCGGCCTGGTCCGCAGCTTCCTGGCAGGGGTGCTGTACCACCCGCTGATGGTGCTGCTCTGCCTCGGACTGACCGCCATGCTGGGCAACTTCACCGCGGCCCTCGGACTGCTCACCCCGACGGTGTTCCTCGGCACCACCTGGCTGGCCGCGATCCCCGGTGTCCGCGAAGTCGGCCAGTTCCTGCCCGACCGGGGCGGTCTGTACGCGATGCGCACCCGGACCGAGCCGGGCATCCACTACGGGCACTGGACCGGGCTGCTGATCATGGCGCTCTGGACGGCCGCGGCCGTCTACGGCGGGCTACGGGCGATGCGCCGGCACCAGGCCTCGGGCGGGTAGCGGGCGAAGGGGGTCGCCGAGCCGGGGCGGCCGACAGGTCACGGGTGACAGGTGGCGGCGAACGGATGACAGCGAACAGATTTCGAAATCTGTTCGCTGTTATCTGTTCGCCGTTATCTGTCACCCGTCGTCCGCCATCTGTCATCCGTCGTCCGTCATCTGTCATCCGTCATCTGTTCGCCGTCATCTGTTCGCCGTCATCTGTTCGCCGTCATCTGTTCGCCGTCATCCGTTACCTGGCACCTGCCAGTACGCATCAGCCGCCCCGAAGACCCACCGCCAGGGTCAGCTCAAGGACCCGTTGCGGCGATGCGAGATCCGGAAAGAGCTCCCGCAGCTGCGACATCCGGTACCGCACTGTTTGAGGATGGACGAACAACGCCGCCGCCACCTCGTCCCGCCTGCCCTGGTACAGCAGCCACGCCCGCAACGTCTCCTCCAGCCGCCGAGCGGTCGTGACCGGCAAGGCCCGCAACGGCGCGAGGGCTCGGGCACGCAGGTCCGCGAACGCGTCCACGTCGGCGCTCAGCACCAGCTCGGGCAGGTGCTCCTCGGTGTCGCGGATATCAGGGGAGAGGGAGCGCGCGCGTACCGCTCGTGCGTACGAGGCGGACGCACGGGTCCATGGCCGCGCCGGGCCGACCACGGCGGTGCGGTCGGTCAGCTGCCGCAGGAGGTGCGACCGGTCGGCATCGGGGACGAGCAGCACACCGGTGGCGTCCGGCAGATCGTCGAGGACGAGGGTGCTCGGGTCGAGCGCGCGGTACGCGGGCCGGGCCTGGGCGGCGGGCAGCAGGACCGCGGTCAGCGAAACCGGAGGCTGCCACCCGGCCCGCTGAACCGAGGCCCGCAGCACGTCCGGGCTCGCGCCGGCGAGGAGGTCACGGACCAGCTGTTCCAGGTGGCGCTCGCGGGCCCAGCCCCGGGCGGCCAGTTCGTCGGCGTGGCCGGCGGCGCTCGCGGCGGAGAGCTCGTCGATGTAGGCGAAGGTCAGTTCGGCGAACTTGGCGACCTCGGCGGCGGGCAGGCCGGCGGGTACGGCACCGGCGGCCAGGCATCGCCAGGCCACCCGGGCGCCGACGCGGTAGGCGCTGAGCAGGGCGTCCATCGAACGGCCGTCGCGCACCTCGCCGCGGCCCAGCTCGTAGGCCGCGTCACCGGCGTCGCCGCCGGTGGCGTTCCCGCTCGCCCGGTCCAGGTAGTGCCCCAGGGCGGTGCGGACGGCTCGGCGGATGGTGCCGCCCATGCGGCCCGAAAGGGCGTTCGCGTAGGGAGGGACCTCGTCGATGATCGCCTGGACGACCTCGTCGGCGGTGGCCGTCAGCGCGGCCCGAAGCGCGGTGACCGTCGTCTCGTCCAGGACCAGCTCGCCGGCCCTCCGGTTTGCATGGCTCACGTTTTTGTTCCCTGCGAACAATTCAGCCGACCAGATTTACGTCCTACGGTCAGGACTTTACGCCTTGAGGCGCAGCAAGCTGGAGTCATGACGAGTTCAGCCCTCCGCAGCAGGGCGTGGAAACTGCTGGAGATGGTCACGACGCCGCTGCTGCCGTCGGACTACCTCGACCTGGTCAGCCCGCTCCGTGCGGGCGCCGACCTGCGTGGGCGCATCGAGGCCGTGCACCCCGAGACGGGTGACGCCGCGACCATCGTGATCAGGCCGGGACGGGGCTGGCGCGGCCACACGGCCGGTCAGTACGTGCGGATCGGGGTCGACGTCGACGGGAGGCGGCTGTGGCGCTCCTACTCCCTCACCTCACCGACGGACCGCCAGGACGGCCGCGTCACGATCACCGTGAAGGCGGTCCCGGACGGCAAGGTCAGCAACCACCTGGTCCGCAGGGCGGCACCGGGCACACTGGTCCAGCTCGAGCAGCCGGCCGGTGACTTCGTGCTGCCGCAGGCCAAGCCCGCCAAGGTGCTCTACCTGACGGCCGGCAGCGGCATCACGCCCGTGATGGGCATGCTGCGCGACGTCGAGTTCGCCGACGCCGTCATGGTCCACTGCGCGCCCCGGCCGCGAGACGTGATCTTCCGCAACGAACTGCACGACCTGGTCGCGGCCAAGAAGCTGCGCCTCACCGAGGTGCACACCGAGACGGACGGCAGGCTCGACATCGCCCGTCTCGGCGAACTCGTGCCCGACTGGGCCGAGCGCGAGACCTGGGCCTGCGGGCCCGCGGGCCTGCTCGACGCCGCGGAGGAGCACTGGACCGAGCACGGCGTCCGAGAGCGCCTGCACACCGAACGCTTCCGCCCCCGTATCGCCGTGACCGGCGACGGCGACAACGGCGACGGAGGCGGCGGCGGCGAGGTCACGTTCAGCGCCACCGGCAAGACCGTCGACGCGGACGGCGCCACGCCGTTGCTGGACATCGGCGAAGAGGCCGGCGTGCTCATGCCCTCCGGGTGCCGCATGGGCATCTGCTTCGGCTGCGTCACGCCGCTCAAGGCGGGCGCCGTCCGCGACCTGCGCACCGGCGAGATCACCGAGGCCGAGCCGGGCGTCCTCATCCAGACCTGCGTGTCCGCCGCGGCGGGCCCCTGCGACATCGAACGGTAGAAGCACTTGACCGCTATCGACCCCACCGCCCACCTGACCGCGGAGCAGATCGAGGAGCTCGGCCGTGAGCTGGACGCGATCCGCGACGAGGTGATCGCCGGCCGCGGCGAGAAGGACGCCGCCTACATCCGCAAGGTCATCTCGGCGCAGCGCAAGCTCGAACTGGCCAGCAGGGGCGTGCTGCTGTTCTCGATCTTCCCGCCCGCGTGGCTGCTCGGCACCGCCGGTCTGTCCGTGGCGAAGATCATGGACAACATGGAGATCGGCCACAACGTCCTGCACGGCCAGTGGGACTGGATGCGGGACCCGAAGATCCACTCCACCACCTGGGAGTGGGATCACGTCTCTCCGTCCGAGCAGTGGAAGCACTCGCACAACGAGCTGCACCACACGTACACCAACGTGATCGGCAAGGACAACGACCTCGGCTACGGCATCATGCGCGTCGACGAGGACCAGAAGTGGTACCCGTTCCACCTCGGCCAGCCGCTGTGGAACTTCATCAACGCCTGCTTCTTCGAGTACGGCATCGCGGCGTACGACCTGGAGCTCGGCAAGAACCTGCGGAAGCGCCGCCGCAAGGACCCGGAGTTCCGCGCGCGGGCCGGGGCCGTGGGCCGCAAGATCCGCAAGCAGGTGCTCAAGGACTACGTGATCCACCCGCTGCTGTCGGGCCCGTCGTTCCTCACCACGCTCGCCGCCACGTTCACCGCGAACCTGGTCCGCAACGTCTGGTCCCACTCGGTGATCATGTGCGGGCACTTCCCCGAGGGCGTACGGGTCTTCGAGCGCCAGTCGATCAAGGGCGAGACGCGCGGCCAGTGGTACCTGCGCCAGATGATGGGCTCGGCGAACATCAGCGGCAGCCGGGCCATGCACTTCATGACCGGCAACCTTTCGCACCAGATCGAGCACCACCTGTTCCCGGACCTGCCGAGCAACCGGTACGCCGAAGTCGCGGTGAAGGTGCGCGCGCTGTTCGAGAAGTACGAGCTGGAGTACGTCACCGGGCCGCTGCCCAAGCAGGTGTTCTCCGCGTGGCGCAAGGTCTTCCGGCTCTCGCTGCCGAACAGGAAGCCCAAGGTCGGGACGCCGAACCGCGAACAGGAACTCGTCGCGGCCTGATTCCCCGCCGCCCCGGGCGAGGCGCCGCACGAAAACGCCTCGCGAGGTCGGTGTGGCTGCTGGTCCAATGTGTGGATGGAGAACTACCCGAACGCGGAAGCCCCGCTCTCCGACCCATGGCCCGCGTACTTCGCCGACCGCGGGCACCCGGGTGTCCGCCGTATCGGCGCTGGTGTCGAGGGCGTCGTCTACGGGCTGGGCGATGGCCGGGTCGCCAAGGTGTGGAGCGGTCGGCCGCCGGCCGATTTCGCTCTCACCCGCCAGGTGTACGCGGACATCGCGCGGCACCCGCTGCCGTTCTCCACCCCGGAAGTCCTCGACGCCGAGGACCACGAGGGTGTCCTGGTGACGTACGAGCGTGAGCTGCCCGGAGACTCGATGCGAGTCGACTCCGCGCGGGCCGCCCACGAGCGCGAGGTACCCACCCGGCACAGCGACGCGCTACTCGCCGTTCTGCGTGGCCTGGCCTCCGTCCCGGGCACCGACGCCATGCGCCGGTTGACCGTTCAGGGTGACGACCGTCCACTGTGGCGGGACCACGACAGCTTCCGCGACGCGCTCGCGGCCCTGGTCGCCCGGGCCGCAGCCCGGCACGGTGCCGCCTTGGCCGCCTGTGTGCCGGACTTCGAGGCGGGTGTCGAGCGCACGCGAAAGGCGCTGCGGTTCCTCCCCGACGCGCCGGTGACCGCGATCCACGGCGACCTCGTCCCGCCCAACATCCACCTCGACGCGGCCGGTCGGCCCGTCGCAGTGCTCGACTTCGGCTTCTACACGACCGCGGGCGACCCGGCCTTCGAGGCCGCCGTCACCGCTGCCGTCTACGACATGTACGGGCCGCACGCCGAGGAGCACACGGCGGAACTCACCGAACTCTTCGCCCGGGAGCTCGGGTACACCTCAGAGACCCTCACCGCCTATCAGGCCGCATACGCCCTCACGACCTACGACCTCTTCGGCCTCGACGACCGTGACCGGCACTTCCGGTGGTGCGCGGAACAGCTACGCCGCAATGCCGTGTTCAGCGCCTGACGTGAGCGGCCGTCACGGCACTCGTGGGCCGTTTCGGCGGCCACGGCGCGTCCGCGGTGCGACGACTCTCACCGGTCCACGCCTCCCATCACCGGGTCGATGCTCGCCACCGCGACGATGACGTCCGCGACCTGCCCGCCCTCGCACATCGCGGCCATCGTCTGCAGGTTGGTGAACGAGGGGTCGCGGAAGTGCACCCGGTACGGCCGTGTGCCGCCGTCGGAGACGACGTGCACGCCCAGCTCGCCCCTGGCTGACTCGACCGCCACGTAGGCCTGCCCCACCGGGACGCGGAAGCCCTCCGTCACCAGCTTGAAGTGGTGGATCAGCGCCTCCATGGACTCACCCATGATCTTTCGGATGTGCTCGAGCGAGTTGCCCAACCCGTCCGGTCCGACTGCCAGTTGGGCGGGCCAGGCGATCTTCTTGTCGCCCACCATGACCGGGCCTGGGGCCAGCCGGTGCAGGCACTGCTCGACGATCCGCAGCGACTGGCGCATCTCCTCCAGCCGGATCAGGAACCGGCCGTAGGAGTCCGCGGTGTCGGCGGTCGCGACCTCGAACTCGTAGTTCTCGTAGCCGCAGTAGGGATCGGTCTTGCGCAGGTCGTGCGGCAGGCCGGTGGCCCGCAGGATCGGGCCGGTGGCTCCGAGCGCCAGGCAGCCGGCCAGGTCCAGGAAGCCGACGTCGACCAGCCGGGCCTTGAAGGCCGGGTTGGCGGTGGCGAGCTTGTCGTACTCCGGCATCCGCGAGCGCAGCAGCTTGACCGCCGCGCGGATCTGGTCCACCGCTCCTGGAGGCAGGTCCTGCACCAGGCCGCCCGGTCGGACGTAGCCGTGGTTCATGCGCAGGCCCGTCACCAGCTCGAAGACGTCGAGGATGACCTCGCGGTCACGGAACCCGTAGACCATCAACGTGGTGGAGCCGATCTCCATCCCGCCGGCGGCCAACGCCACCAGGTGCGAGGAGATCCGGTTGAGCTCCATCATCAGCACCCGGATCACGCTGGCCCGCTCCGGGACCTGCCCGGTGATGCCGAGCAGCTTCTCCACCGCCAGGCAGTAGGCGGTCTCGTTGAACAGCGGAGCCAGGTAGTCCATCCGGGTCACGAAGGTGGTGCCCTGGACCCAGTTGCGGAACTCCATGTTCTTCTCGATGCCGGTGTGCAGGTAGCCGATGCCGCAGCGGGCCTCCTTCACCGTCTCGCCGTCGGTCTCCAGGACCAGGCGCAGAACGCCGTGGGTGGACGGGTGCTGCGGCCCCATGTTGACGATGATCCGCTCGTCGTCCGCCCGTTCTCGCCGCTGCTCGGCGTCGGCGACCTCGTCCCAGTCACCGCCGGTGACGGTGTAGACGCGGCCCTCGATCGTGTCCCGCGCTCCTGCCGGCTCGTGCTCGCTGCCGCTCATCAGCCGTATGACCTCCGCTCGGGCCGCCGGTCACGTCCCGGTGCCGGTGTGGCGGCGCGCGATCGGGCACGACGGCCCGCGGCCCTTCTCGGCCGGCCGGCCCTCGCCCCAGCCACCGGCACGACGTGGCGACTTGGGCCGCTCCAGTCCAGGATCACGCACATCTACGGCGGGCGCCTGCCTGCCGGTTACCGTCCCCTCACCTCGTCGCGCTGCCGCCGGGCGGAATCGGCATCGGCCGCGGGCCAGGTGCTTCACGTCTCCTCGGGCGGCGAGGGGCTGCCGTACTCTTCGAGCACGTCGAGCACGGTCCGTAGGTCCAGCTCGGTGTCCGTGCTGCCAGGGCCATCGGCCCTGGCGGACGCGAACCGGCCGTCCGGGGAGAATTCCACCCGCAGCGTCCAGTCGAGCAGTGAGAACCGCATCGTCTCGTCCTGCTCGCGCACGACCTGCCAGCCGTAGAGGCGGGCGGTCGCGCCGAGGTAGTGGGCGTCATGGCTCACCGGTGAAGGCTCGGGTTCCGTCATGGCCAGATGCTCGCGTGGCCGGCACCCTGGCGCCAGCCGGCATGCCGCAGGCGGTTGTGGGCTCGGCGGGGCATCGCCCCGTGCTGACCTGCCGCTGCGGAGCGCCCGCTCTACCGTGAAGACGTGGGCGGCGGCCAGGCGCCCCCGGGCTTCGACGCTTCTGCGGGCCCCCGGCCGAACCCGTCGCGCTGCCGTCACGGCGGACACGGTCCCGCGGAAGGAAGTGGCCGACGGGCGGGGCGGGTCCCCGGGATCGTGCTCGCCGCGATCGGCGTCTGCCTGACGGTGTCCGCCGGGTTCCTGGGCTGGATGCTCGTCCAGACGTACCGCGTCGGCATCACCATGACTCCGTGCCAGGAGCAGTTCGAGGCGGCGGTCCAGTCCGAGCCGGTCCTGCGAGCGGTTCGCACCCACCCATCACCGAGCCGCCTGAGTCATCACCGACCATCACGGGATTGCTCCGCCCCGGCACCCAGCAGTGCCAGGGCCGGGCCGCGGCGAGGAAGGTGCGGGCCGGGTCGCCGACCGCGGACGGACCTGGGGCCCGCAACGGGTCAGAGCGGTGCGTTCACGGGCGCCGGAGGCGCGGGGTGGGGCAGTAGCGCGTGCCGCCTTCGACTGCGACGGTCGGCCCGGGGGCGATCTCCGTGAACCCCGCGTCCTGCACCACCGGCAGCCCGCTGCGGACCAGTTCCTCCCACACCTCCGGCGCCGCCGTGCGAACCGCGAGCGCGAACCCCGACTCCGCCCACTCCTTGCGCTGCGCCCCGTCCAACCGCCACCAGGCGAGCTGCGCCGCGTGCCCGGTCTGGGCCATGGTCTTGCCGGCGCTCATCTCCAGCTCCGGGTTGAGCCACAGCACCGGCAGCCCCGGCTCGGGCGCGCCGACCTCGGCGGTCTCCGCCAGGTCCGTCCCGGAGACCTGCAACTTGGCGAGTTCCTTCGGCCAGCCGTCCAGTGGGATCGGCGGGAACACCCGCACCTCCGCCTCCCGGCCCCGCACCGTGATGCCCGGCAGCTCCTCGGCCCGGCGCCACTCCCCGCCCCGGGCCCGTCGGACCACCTTGCGGATCCGGGCGTCCTCCCAGGCAGCGACCCGTTCCGCCCACTCGCCGTCCACGTCGGTCACCCGGGGGTCGGCGAGCAGCGTGAGCACCGCCCGCGCCGAGGTCTCCAGCGCGTCCGTCCGCCCCGGTGGCGTGGCCTTCTCCAGTCGGACGACCATCGGCAGCACGTACTGCGGTCTCGCGTCGCGGTCCTCGGAGCCGGGAACGTGCTCCGGACCGGGAACGTCGTCGGGGGCCCGAACGTCGTCGGGGGCGGGCGCGGGGGCCGGGGCATCGAACGGAGAAGTCACCCGTCCAGGATGCCAGCCCCACCCCCACCGCCCCGGCCCACCCCCGGCGGTCCCCCTACGGCCCACCCGCACCGCACCGACCCGGCCACCCGCTCAGCGCAGCCGCTGCCGCAGTTCCTCCACCGCCGCCCGGATCCCCGTGCTGTACGCGTCCTCCGGCAGCGCGTCCAGGCTCCGCACCGCCCGTTCGAGCTGCTCGCGTGCCAGGTCGGGCTCCCCGAGCTTGAGGTGGTCGGAGGCCAGGTTGAGGTGCAGCGAGGGGTAGAAGGCCCGGACCTGGAGGGCGGACTCGTAGGTCGCGGCCCGCTCGACGGTCAGCGAGTCGGCCGCCGCGAGGGCCCGCCGGTCCCACTCCAGTTCGGCCCGGGGGTCGTCCTGCAGATCGGCCAGATAGTGCGCCAGGACGCAGCGGTGGAAGACGTCCCGCTCCCCCAGCTCCTCCCACAGGGCCTCGAAGCTGGTCCGCGCCTCGGCGGTCCGCCCGAGCTGCGCCGCCCGTACGCCGTCCAGCCCGAGCGCGATCCGCCCCAGCGCCGACTCGTCCCCCGCCGCCCCCGGACCGCCCGACCCCGACTCCCCCGGGCCCGGATCCCCCGTGGGCACACCCCGCACACCAGACACATCGGACATGTCGGCAGCCTAGCCGCCCGCCCCCGACCGACGCCCGCCCAGCGCCCGCCCGACGCCCGACCGACGCCCGCTCAGCGCCGGTAGCCGCGCTGCGGGTCCCGCTCCTCCGCGTCCTCGTACATCAGGAACCATCCCTCGGGGTGCGTCGCGGTCAGCAGCAGTTCGGTGCGCTGCTCGGCGCCGAGCTCCGGGTCCCCGTCGTCCGGCCCGTACACGCCGAACAGTTCGTCGTGGCAGCCGTCCCAGTCGTAGTCGTAGAGGTCGGCCGGCAGGTCGCCCATCATGTCGGCCACCGATTCGGGCTGGGAGCCCAGCAGGGTCCGGGCGTCCACCAGGGCCATCCGCAACGCGAGTTCCTCGGCCAGGCAACGCGGCAGCGGCCATTCGCCGAGCGCGAGGTCGTCGGCGAGGTCGTCGAAGGTCCGGGCCATGGTGCGCCGCCAGCCGCGGTGCAGCCGCCAGGTGCGCTGGGGCAGCCGGGCGAATACCGTCCAGTCGACGTCCTCGCCGTCGACGACCGGGTCGTCCCCGTGTTCGTCGAGGTCGTCGTAGGCGGCGTCGGCCAGGCCGAGCAGCTGTGCGTGCAGCAGGCAGGCGGTGCGCGGGGTGAGGGTCCAGTCCGCGCCCGCGCCGCCGTCCTCCTCCTCGCCGCCGTCCAGCGGGAAGAGTTCGGCGAAGTCCGGGGTGAAGTCCTCGGTGACGCTGATCTCCAGCGTGCCGCCGATCGCCTCGACCCCGGGGATCGCGGCCACCAGCCGGTCGGGGTGCAGCAGTGCGCCGAGGGCCGCGTTGGCGTCCTCGGCCACCTCGCGCAGCAGTTCACGGCGCTGGCCCGCCGGGTCGATGCCCTCGAAGTCCAGTTCCTCGACGGCCCTGATCGCGGCCGCGCGCAGCGCCGGCCAGTCGGTGATCCGCAGGCCCAGTACCACCGTCGCCTCGATCTCCGGCGCGTCGGAGTACTCCGCCGCGCCCGGCCCCTGCGGATGATCGCTTCGCTCGCCCATGGGGCTACGGTACGGCCTTTCGGCCGCCCGATCACCGGTCTGAACCAGCTTCCGGAGACCCATCTCGGCCACCTCCCCGCCGTGCCTCTGTCACTCGGACGCACGACACCGGCAGGATGACCCCCATGGCTGACATCAACGAGTACGGCGGCGGGCAGGGCCCGAACGCCGACGTCATGGTCGTGACCACCAATGACATCCCCGGTTTCCGGGTCGATCACGTGATCGGCGAGGTCTTCGGACTGACCGTGCGCAGCCGCCACATCGGCAGCCAGATCGGCGCCGGGCTGAAGTCGCTGATCGGCGGCGAGCTGCGCGGTCTGACGAAGACGCTGGTGGAGAGCCGCAACGAGGCGATGCAGCGCCTGATCGAGCAGACCAAGGCGCGCGGCGGCAACGCCGTCCTGATGATGCGCTTCGACGTCACGGAAGCGGCGGACGTCGGCACCGAGGTCTGCGCGTACGGCACCGCCGCGGTGATCTCCCCGATCGGCTGAGCCACCCGGCCCGCGCCCGGCGCGGGAACAGTCCCCGACCGTCCGATGTTTCACCGGCGTGACTGTTTACGGTGCAACCAAAGCGGCCGGTCCGCGACTCGTGGACGTCCTGGTGGTGGGCGCCGGACAGGCCGGACTGTCCGCCGCCTATCACCTCGGCCGCCGGGGCTTCGCCCGCTACCGGGAGGGAGTCGACGGCGGCTTCGTCGTCCTCGACGCCAACGCCACCCCCGGCGGTGCCTGGGCGCACCGCTCGCCGTCCCTGCGGATGGCCACCGTGCACGGCTTCCACGACCTCCCGGACGCCGAGCTCCCGGCACCCGACCCCCAGGCCCGCGCGCGCGACGTGGTGCCGGGGTACTTCACAGCGTACGAGACCCGGCACGCGCTCCCGGTCGTACGCCCGGTAGCGGTCCGCGCGGTGCACGCCGAGTCCGAGCGCCCCGACTCCCGGCTGCTGGTCGAGACCGACCGCGGCACCTGGTCCACCCGGGCTCTGATCAACGCCACCGGCACCTGGACCCGCCCCTTCCTCCCCCACTACCCGGGCCACTTCGCGGGCCGCCAGCTGCACTACGCCGAGTACCGCGGTCCCGAGGAGTTCGCGGGCCGGCGCGTCCTGGTGGTGGGCGGCGGTGCCTCGGCGGTCCAGGTGCTCTCGGAGGTCGCCGCGGTCGGCGAGACGGTCTGGGTCACCCGCTCCGAGCCCGTCTACCACGAGGGCCCGTTCACCCCCGAGTACGGTCGCGCGGTGGTCGCCAAGGTGGAGGAGCGGGTCCGCCTGGGGCTGCCGGTGCGCAGCGTGGTGAGCGTGACCGGCCTCGGCCCCTCGGTCGCCTACCGCCGGGCCGAGGAACTGGGCGCACTGAAGCGCCGACCGATGTTCGACCGGCTCACCGAGCACGGCGTCGCCTGGGGCGACGAGGAGCTGACGGTCGACGCGATCGTCTGGGCGACCGGCTTCCGCCCCGAGGTGGGCCACCTCGCCCCGCTCGGCCTGCGCTCCCCCGGCGGCGGGATCGCCCTCACCGGCACCCGCGCCACCGCCGACCCGCGGGTCCACCTGGTCGGCTACGGCCCGTCGGCCAGCACCATCGGCGCGAACCGGGCCGGCCGCGCCGCCGTCAACGACCTGGTCGGACTCCTCGGGGACCCGGCCGGCGAGACCGAGCCCACCCACCTCGCCGCCCACGTCCCCGCCACCGTCCCCGGCCAGGTCCCCGCTGCCGTCCGAACCACCGGATCAGCCGGCTGAACCAGCGGGGATCAGCGGTCGTAGTCGACGGTGACCCGGTCGGTGACCGGCCGAGCCTGGCAGGTGAGGACGTACCCCGCCGCCAGCTCCTTCTCCTCCAGCGCGAAGTTGCGACGCATCTCCACCTCGCCCTCGGTGACCAGCGCCCGGCAGGTGCCGCAGACCCCGCCCTTGCAGGCGAACGGCAGGTCGGGGCGGGAGCGCTGGGCGCCGTCCAGGATCGAGCGGTCACGCGGGAGGGCGAGGGTGCTGCCGCGCCCGTCGAGGACGACGGTGACCTCGCTGCGCTCGCCGGTCGTACCCGAGCCCTCCGAGCCGTCCGCGCCGTCCCAGTCCTCGTCGCGCTCGGCGAGCGGCTCGTCCTCGGCGTGGAACAGCTCCTGGTGCACCCGCTCGCCGGGCACCGCCAGCTCGGCGAGCAGTTCCTTCGCCCCGGCGACCATGCCGAACGGGCCGCACAGCCACCAGTGCCCGACCCCGTCGACGTCCACCAGCGCCGTCAGCAGCGCCCGGACCCGATCCGGGTCCAGCCGACCGCTGAGCAGTTCGGCGTCCCTGGTCTCCCGGGAGAGCACGTGGACCAGCTGGAAGCGGCCGAGGTAGCGGTCCTTCAGGTCGGCCAGCTCGTCCGCGAACATCACGGTGTCGGAGCGCCGGTTGCCGTAGAGCAGCGTGACGGTGGAGCGGCGGTCGGCGGCCAGCACGGAGGCGGCGATCGACAGCATCGGGGTGATGCCGGAACCGGCCGCGAGCAGCACGTGGTCGGCGGGCTCGCCGAGTTCGGGGCTGAACAGGCCGGACGGCGTCAGCACCTCGACCTCCTCGCCGGGCCGGGCCTCGCGGACCAGCCAGCGCGAGAACAGTCCGCCGGGCACCTCGCGGACGGCGATCCTCAGCGGCCCGCCGACCGGGGCGCAGATCGAGTACGAGCGGCGTTCGTCGGCGCCGTCCACCAGCTTGCGCAGGGTCAGGGTCTGCCCTGGCCGGAACGCGTACTCGGCCGCCAGGTCGTCCGGCACCGCGAAGGTCACCGCCACGGCGTCCTCGCAGAGCCGCTCCACCCGGTCGATCCGCAGCCGGTGGAAGGTCGGACGGCGGGCCGGGCGGACGGGGTCCGACACTGGGGTCGCGGCGGGCATTCAGATCTCCTTGACGCGTTCGAACGGCTCGCGGCAGGCGCGGCAGCGCCAGAGCGCCTTGCAGGCGGTGGAGCCGAAGCGGGACAGCTCCTCCGTCTCGGTGCCGCCGCACTGCGGGCAGGGCACGGGAGCCGCGGCACCGGTGCGGGTGGGGCCCAGCAGGAGCGGGACCGGCCCGGCGGCGGGCGCCAGGGCCGAGGTGGGGCGCGGCGGGGCGATGCCCGCCGCGGTGAGCTTGCGGCGGCCCTCGGCGGTGATCAGGTCGGTGGACCAGGGCGGGTCCAGCCGCAGCCGCACCCGGACGTCCGGGTACCCGGCGGCGCGCAGCCGGCGGTCGACGTCGGCGGCCATCTCGGCGACGGCCGGGCAGCCCGAGTAGGTCGGCGTCAGCCAGGCGGTCACCGTGCCGCTGCCGTCGTCCACCTCGACCCCGGCCAGCACGCCCAGGTCGGCCAGGGTGAGCATCGGCAGCTCCGGGTCCGGGACGGCCGCGGCGACCTCCCAGGCCGGTCCGCGGACGGTGGCCGCAGTGGCCGCAGTGGCCGCAGTGGCTGCGGTGGCCGCGGTGGCCGCGGTGCCCGTCACCACGTCGCCCCCGGGTGCGCGCGGGCCACCGCCTGCATCTCGGCGAGCAGCGGGCCGAGCTCCTCGGTGTGCACCCCGTCGCGGCCGGCCCGGCCCAGCACGGTGGCCAGCGGCGGGACGTCCGGCACGGTCAGCCCCGCCTCGGCGAGGACGGCGGCGAGCTCGCGCAGCACCGGTTCGCGCAGCCGCGCCGGGTCGACACCGGCCCGCAGCTCCACCGGGTGCGCGGTGAACAGCTCCTCCAGCAGCGGCCAGACCGCGTCCAGCCCCGCCTGCATCCGCTCCGCCGAGTACGGCGTGCCGTCGCCGAGCCGCAGCGTCCAGGCGGTGGCGTACTCGCGGTGGTACGCCAGCTCCTTGACGCCCCGGGCCGCGACCGCGGCCAGCACCGGGTCCGGGTGCGCGCTCAGCGCCTCGTACAGCGCACCGCGGGCGGTGGCGAACAGCAGCAGCCGGGCGACCGAGTACGCGAAGTCGCCGTTCGGGGTCTCCACCAGGCGGACGTTGCGGAACTCGTGCTCCTCCCGCCAGTACGCCAGGTCGTCCTCGGTTCGGCCGGAGCCGTCCGCCTGACCGGCCCGGGTGAGCAGCAGCCGGGCCTGGCCGAGCAGGTCGAGGCCGAGGTTGGCGAGCGCCACCTCCTCCTCCAGCTCGGGCGCCCGGGTGCACCACTCGATCAGCCGCTGGGCGAGCACCAGGGCGTCGTCGCCGAGCATCTGGCAGTAGGCGGCGAGGTCCGGGCCGGCCAAGCCGGCGGGCAGGGCGGTGTCCACGCCGAGCAGCGGGTCGGCGAAGCCGGTCCCGTAGGCCCAGCGGCCCTCGCCCTCGGGACCGGGGGTGGCCCCGGCGAGGCTGAGGTAGACGTGGTCGTCCTCGGTGGCGGACGCGGTGTGGTCGTGCACGGTGGCTCCCCCGTCAGATGTGCGGGACATCCTCGGGGATGTCGTAGAAGGTCGGGTGGCGGTAGACCTTGTCACCGCTGGGCTCGAAGAACGGGTCCCGCTCGTCCGGGGTGGAGGCGGTGATCGCGTCCGAGCGCACCACCCAGAGGCTGACGCCCTCGTTGCGGCGGGTGTACAGGTCGCGGGCGGCGAGCAGGGCCATCCGGTCGTCGGAGGCGTGCAGCGAGCCCACGTGGACGTGGTTCAGGCCGCGCCGCGGGCGCACGAACACCTCGTACAGCGGCCAGCCGGCCTTGGACTCGGTCACTTTCCGTTCTCCTGTTCGGGGGTCTGCCGCTCAGCGGCTCCGGCTGCGGCTGCCGTTTCGACTACGACCGCGGGTGCTGCAGCGGCCTCGGCGGCGCGCTTGGCCGCGTAGGCGACGGCCGCCTCGCGGACCCAGGCGCCCTCTTCGTGGGCGGCCCGGCGGCGGTCGATCCGCTGGGCGTTGCACGGGCCCTGGCCGTGGATGACCCGGGTCAGCTCGGACCAGTCCGGCTCGCCGAAGTCCCAGCCACCGCGTCCCTCGTTCCAGCGCAGCTCGGGGTCGGGGAGGGTGACGCCCAGGTGCTCGGCCTGCGGCACGGTCATGTCGACGAAGCGCTGCCGGAGCTCGTCGTTGGTGTGGCGCTTGATCCGCCAGGCCATCGAGCGGGCGGTGTTCGGCGAGTCGGCGTCCGGCGGGCCGAACATCATCAGCGACGGCCACCACCAGCGGTCCACCGCGTCCTGGACCATCCGGCGCTGGCCGTCGGTGCCGCGCATCAGGGTCATCAGGAGCTCGTAACCCTGACGCTGGTGGAAGGACTCCTCCTTGCAGATCCGCACCATCGCCCGGGCGTACGGACCGTAGCTGCAGCGGCAGAGCGGGACCTGGTTGCAGATCGCGGCACCGTCCACCAGCCAACCGATCACGCCGACGTCGGCGAAGGTCAGGGTGGGGTAGTTGAAGATCGAGGAGTACTTCTGACGGCCGCTGATCAGCTTCTCGGTCAGCTCCGCGCGGTCGACGCCGAGGGTCTCGGCGGCGGCGTAGAGGTAGAGGCCGTGCCCCGCCTCGTCCTGGGCCTTGGCCAGCAGGATGGCCTTGCGGCGCAGCGAGGGGGCCCGGGTGAGCCAGTTGCCCTCGGGCTGCATGCCGATGATCTCGGAGTGGGCGTGCTGGGCGATCTGGCGGATCAGGGTGGCCCGGTAGGCGTCGGGCATCCAGTCCCTGGGCTCGATCCGCTGCTCGGCGGCGATCACCGCGTCGAACCGGTCCTCCGGCGTCTGCGCGGGGACGGCCTCGGCCACCTCTGCTCTCACCACGGTCCCCTCTCACGTCACACGATCGACCGACCGACTGACCGTTCGGTCGGTACCATTCTGCGCGGCAAGGTGGAGGGATGGCAAGGGACGGGCCAGGGAGCCGGAAACGGATAACAGCTGACAGAATCTGAATTCTGTCAGCTGTTATCCGTCATCTGTGATCTGTTACCTGTGAGCCGTCGGCTGTGGACCGTCAGCGGTCAGCGGCCACCTGTTGCCAGTCGCTTGTTGCCTGTTGCCTGTTGCCTGTCAGCCGCCCCCGCTCACCCCTCCCCCCGGTCCCGAAGCCGTGGCAGTGGCACCGCGAGCAGCGCGGCGAGCAGGGCGATCCGCGGAGCGAGCTGGTCCAGCCGGATGTACTCGTGCCGGGCGTGGGCACCGGCGCCCACCGCGCCGAAGCCGTCAAGCGTCGGCAATCCGCGGGAGCCCGGCAGGTTGGTGTCCCCGGCCCCGCCCGCCGGTCCGCCGTCCAACTGCTGCCCGAGCACCGCGGCGAGCGAACGCACGTGCCTCAGCAGCGGGTTGCCGCTCCGCTCGGGCCAGGCCGGCCGACTGGACAGCACCTCGGTCCGCACCCGCGCGCCCGGCCGCAGCGCGGTCAGCCGGGTCAGGTTGTCGAGCGTACGGCGCTGCGCCTCGATCGTGGAGAACCGCAGCCCCAGCTCCGCCTCGGCCCGACCGGCGATCACGTTGGCCCGCGAACCGCCGCTGATCCGACCGGCGTTGAGCTCGGTGCCGGGCTGGCCCGCCAGACCCCGGACGAGCACCAGCTGGTCGACGAGTTCGTCCACTGCCGACACCCCGTCGTGGGCGTCGTTGCCCGCGTGGGCCTCCCGCCCGGTGACGGTCAGCCGCACCCGGGTGCTGCCGCGCCGCGCGGTCTTCAACCGACCGTCCGGGTGCGGCGGTTCCAGCCCCAGGACGGCCGCCGCACCGCGCAGTTGGCGCTCGACCAGGCGCCGCCCGTCCGGGCTGCCGACCTCCTCGTCGGACACCACGACCAGTCGCACGGTGCGGTGCGGCCGCTGCCCCAGGTCCGCGAGCAGCGCCAACGCACCCTCCAGGACGGCCAGTCCGCCCTTCATGTCGACCACGCCGGGCCCGGTGAGCCGCCCGTCCTGCTCGGCCACCGGCCAGTCCGCCAGGGTGCCGACCGGCCAGACGGTGTCGTGGTGGCCGACGATCAGCAGGTGGGGCAGGGTCTCGTCCCGTCCCTCCCACTCCAGCACCAGGTGGTCCCCGGCCGGACCGGGTTCGCGGCGGGCGGTGGCCCCGGTGGCCCGGAAGCCGGCCGCCAACTCTTCGGCCAGCGCGTCGAGTCGGGGCGCGTCACCGCTGGGCGACTCGATCCGGGCGAGGTCCGCGCAGCGCCGCCGGACGGCGCCGGCCAGGGTGCGGGCCCGGCTGCTGAGCGCCTGCGGAAGTCCGGGCAGCGCCGCGGTGGCACTGGCGGCGGCCGAACCGGTGGCGGCCGAGCCGACCGCCGTGGCACCCGAGTTGGCCGGAGCGGCCACGGAGACCACGGAGACCACGGCTGCAGCGGCGGGGGCGGGGGCGGGGGCAGGGGCAGGGTCGGCCGCGCCGGCCAGGGCTTCGCCGTCGGTGGCGGCGGGAACGGTCACCGATACGCGGTCGGGTTCCGCGGCGGCACCCGGTGCGGCCGGCGACCCGACGATCTGGGGACTCAACGCTCGCCTCCGCGGCCGCAGCCGGTATTCAGCGGCCGTACCGGCCGACCGCTCCCGCCCGGGTACCAGGCCCGGCCGGACCGCACCGGCCGGCCGGGATGTTGCACGGCCCGTCGGAACGGTCCCTCTGGCCCAAGTGCGGTGGAACGGTTGGGCGGCGTGCTTGGCATTGCGTCCTCCTCGCTCGATCCGGTGGCCCCGGTCCGCCCGGAGCCCCGTGGACGGCGGCCTCCTGTTGGCGGGCGCAGTGGCCGCACCGCCGCAGGGAGGCCGAGATGTGAGCCTAGAAGAACCGTTCGGTCCCCTGCGAGGTGGCCCTGTTCCCAGCGTGCCGGTACGGGCCCCGGTTTCGGGCGCCCGTGGAAGGAAGCGGCGGGCGTTCGGCGGGCCGGGCCCGGATCGACGCGCGGGCGCGGTCGCCGGATCGCACCCATCTCCACCATGGACCCGCCGCCCGGGTTCGGCAGCGCAAACGGCCAAGGCACGGCATTTCCACGCCGGATGGGTGACATCGGCTCAGCAGGCGGTACCAACCGGAGGCACGAGACGGCTCAGGGAAGCCCGCGGCGACACCCGAACCGACACCCCGGGAACATCCGCGTGAACGCCGTCCGACGCTGCGCCCCGCCCTGCCCTCGCGAGCGCCCGCCGTCAGGCACCCTCCCCGACCAGCCCCGCATCCCGTGCGAGCAGCGCCGCCTGGACCCGGTTGGCCACCCCGAGCGCGGTCAGGATCCGACTGACGTGCGCCTTGACGGTGCTCTCCCGCATGCCCAGCACGCCCGCGATCTCGGCGTTGGAGAGCCCGTCGGCGACTTCGCGCAGCACCTCGGTCTCGCGCGGGGTGAGCCCGGCGATCCGGCCGCGCGCGGCCACGGACCGGGGCGCACCGACCCGGTGGTACCGGTCGATCAGCCGTCGCGCGGCCGCGGGGTGCAGCATCCCCTGCCCGGCGGCGACCACGTGGACGGCCCGGGCGATCTCGGCGGGCGGGGTGTCCTTCAGCAGGAAGCCGTCCGCCCCGGCGGCGAGCGCCTGGTACACGTACTCGTCCAGGTCGAACGTGGTGAGCGCGATCACCCTTGGGGTGTCGGGGAGTTGGCGCAGCCGCCGGGTGGCGGCGATCCCGTCCAGCCGGGGCATCCGGATGTCCATCAGCGCGACGTCGATCCGGTGGCCGCGGGCCAGCTCGACGGCCTGCAGCCCGTCGGCGGCTTCCGCGACCACGGTCAGCGCCGGGTCCTGGGTGAGCAGATCGACCAGGCCGAGGCGCACCAGCGCGTCGTCGTCGACCACCATGGTGCGGATCAAGTGACGTCCTCCGGCTGCGGGGTCTGCGGGGGCTGTGGGCGCTGCGGGTGCTGCGGGTGCTGCGGCGGCGGGGAAAGCGGGGGCGGCGGGGGCGCCGGGGGGGGCGGGGGGGGCGCCGCCCCCGGCGGCCGGTCCGGCGCGGGCAGCCGGGCGGAGAGCCGGAAGCCCCCGGCACCGTCCGGGCCCGCGTCCAGGTGGCCGCCCAGTGCGCCGACCCGTTCGCCGAGCCCCACCAGCCCGTACCCGCCGCCGGTGCCCGACCCGTTCGGTGCGGGCTCGCCCGGGCCGTTGCGGATCTCGACGGTGGTCGCCGGCGCGCCGTAGCCGACCCGGACGGTGACGGGCGCGGTGTGGGCGTGCTTGCGGGCGTTGGTCAGCGCCTCCTGGACGACCCGGTGGACGGCGAGCCGGTGGGTGGTGGGCACGGCCTCCGGATCGCCGGCGAGGGCGAGTTCGACGTGCTGACCGGCCTGGTTCGCCTCGGCGACCAGCTCGGTGAGGTCGCGCAGGGCCGGCGCCGGGACGCGGGCGGGTCCGACCGGTGCGGGCGGTTCGGCCGCGTTCGCTGCGGCGGTCGGCTCCGGCGGATCGGCGCGCAGCGCGCCCAGCACGTCCCGCAGGTCGTCGAGCGAGCGGGCGGCGGCGGTGCGCAGCAGTTCGAGGCGGTGGGTGAGCCGGTCCGGGTCGGCGGCGACGGTACCGGCGCGGGCCTGGTCGCGCAGCACTCCGGCGTGCAGCACCAGCAGGCTCAGCCGGTGGGCGAGCACGTCGTGCATCTCCCGGGCGATCCGGGCGCGTTCGGCCGAACGGGCTTGCTCGGCGCGCAACTCCCGTTCCCGCCGAAGGGTTTCGACCTGGGTGTGCAGGGTGCGGATCAGCACCCGGCGGCCGTGCAGCCACAGACCGAAGCACAGCACGGCGGCCTGGACGAAGAGTTGGGAGCCGGTGGTGCCGGCCCAACCGACCAGCGAGTCCGCCCTGGTCGCGCTGACCACGGCGATCACCGTACCGCCGACCGCAGCCGGGCCGACCCGGCCGAGCGAGGCGAGGTGGTAGACGCTGAACAGGCCGGGGAACGCGCGGTTGAACAGCCCACCGGTGAGTACCGGCAGGACGGCCGAGGCGAGCGGGTAGCGGCGGACGGCCAGCAGGGAGAGCGCGGCCAGCGCGGCAGCCGCCGTACGGGGCAGGCACAGCGGGCCGTCCGTATGCAGCCACTGGAACAGCCCCTCCTCGCCGGCGAGACCGAGGATGCCGAGCAGCAACAGGGTGTCCGCCCAGGGCCGGCGGTCCGGGCCGTACCAGCCGAGCGGACCTGTGCGCATCGAACCCCTCCCGCCCGGGCCGTCCGGCTCCGGTCCCCTCGCGTCGGTCCGCGCCCCACGCGTCCGTCCGCGCCCCTCACGTAAGTTCTCGCCCCACCGGCGGGTCCACGTCCCGCGCGTCGGTCCGTGCCCGTGCGCTTCGGCGCGCTTCAGTTCGCGTCCGTCCGCCGTCGCGTCCGTCCACCGTCGCGTCCGTTCGCTCGATGCTACGGGCGGGCGGCGGCGCGGCGCCCCCTCCTCCCGGGCGGCCGCACCCTCGACTTTCGTCGGGGGGCGGCGCCGCTCACCGGCCGATCCGGGCCGGTCGCGGCCTCCCTAGCGTCGACGGCATGACGACCGGACAGCTCCATCCTCACCCCGACTCCCCTCCACCGCAGCGCAGTTCGTACGGTTCACGGTACGGCGGGGACCGCCTGCTGTTCCTCGCCGAGGCGCTGCGCACCTTCCATGACACCGGCGCGCTGGTGCCGAGCGGGCCGGATCTGGTGAACGCCCTGGCGGTGCCGGCCACCAGCCGTCCCAACCGGCCGATCTCGGTGCTGGAGGTCGGCGCGGGGACGGGCGTGGTGACCCGTCGGCTGGCCCGGGTGTTGCGCCCGGGCGACCGGCTGCACGCGGTCGAGGCGAATCCGCGGTTCGCCGACCGACTGCGGGAGGATCCGGTGCTGGCCGCGCGTCGGCCGGGGGTGGGCCTGCGACTGTCGGCCTGCCGGGTGGAGGAGCTGCCGGAGGCGGCCGGGGCGCCCGGGACCGGACCCGAGGGCTCCGGGGAGGGGAGCGGCGGCGAGCGGTACGACGTGATCGTCTCCGGAGTGCCGTTCACCAACTTCGAGCCGGCCCTGGTGCGGGACCTTCTCGACCTCTACCTGCGGCTGCTGGCCCCCGGCGGCGAGCTGACGTACTTCGGCTACCTCGGCACCACGACGGCACGAACCCTCCTCTCGGGCCCGCGCCGGGGCGCCCGCCACCGGGCGGTGGTACGGCTGCTGCGGCGGTTCGAAGCGACGTACGGGCTGGGCGAGCGCACGGTGTGGCGCAATCTGCCGCCCGCCCGCGCCTATCTGCTGCGCTCGCCGGGGCCGTACGCCTAGCTGGACACCCAGCTGTACGCCCAGCGAACCACCCCTGCCTCGCGCCACCGCTCCCCGCCAGCCCGCCACTTCGCCACTTCGCCAGTGGTGGTGCGAACAAATGACAAAAGACAGCGAACAGATTTTGAAATCTGTTCGCTGTCGTGCCATAGTGAGACCCGGGTCACACTGCCCCCGCCTTCCGGCGCCGCACTCGCCCCCCGGAGCACCCATGCCCTCCACCACCCGCCCCGCACAGCGCACCCTCGGCGCCTCCGGGCCCGTCACCTCCGCCCTCGGCCTCGGCTGCATGGGCATGTCCGACCTCTACGGCCCCGCCGACGAGGCCGAGAGCATCGCCACCGTCCACGCCGCCCTGGACGCCGGGATCACCCTCCTCGACACCGGCGACTTCTACGGCATGGGCCACAACGAACTGCTGATCCACGAGGCCCTGCGCGGCCGCGACCGCGACAGCGTGCAGATCAGCGTGAAGTACGGCGCCCAGCGCGGGCCCGACGGCCAGTGGGTCGGCTACGACACCAGCCCGGCCGCGACCAAGACGGCGCTCGCCTACACCCTGCGCCGCCTGCGCACCGACCACGTCGACGTCTACCGCCCGGCCCGTCTCGACCCGAGAGTCCCGATCGAGGAAACCGTCGGCGCCATCGCGGACCTGGTCAAGGCCGGCTACGTCCGCCACATAGGCCTCTCCGAGGTCGGCGCCGACACCCTGCGCCGCGCCGCCGCCGTCCACCCGATCAGTGACCTGCAGATCGAGTACTCCCTGCTCACCCGCTCGATCGAGGCCTCCGTGCTGCCCGCCGCCCGGGAGCTCGGCATCGGCATCACCGCGTACGGCGTGCTCTCCCGCGGCCTGCTGAGCGGCCACTGGACCCCGGAACGCCCGCTCGCCGGCACCGACTTCCGCGGCGACAGCCCGCGCTTCCAGGGCGAGAACCTGGCCCACAACCTCGCGCTGGTCGAGGCGCTGCGCGCGGTCGCCGACGCGAAGGGCGCGAGCGTCGCCCAGGTCGCCATCGCCTGGGTGGCCTCGCGCGGCGAGGACGTCGTCCCGCTGGTCGGCGCCCGCCGCCGGGACCGGCTGGCCGAGGCCCTCGGTTCGCTGGACGTCACGCTGACCCCGGCCGACCTCACCGCCGTCGAGGCGGCCGTCCCCGCCGGCGCCGCCGCCGGCGACCGGTACGCTGCCGCGCAGATGGCACGCCTGGACAGCGAGCGCTGACCGAGCCCCCCGCTGACCAGCGGAAACCCTCCGCACCAAACCGACCCGCACCACCCGACCCGCACCACCCTAAGGACGGCCCCCGTGACCACGGACACCGCACTCACCGCCGAGCAGATCCTGATCGCGGCGGAGGAAGTACTCCGGCGGTTCGGCCCGGCCAAGGCCACCGTCGTGGACGTCGCCCGGGAACTCGGCGTCAGCCACAGCAGCGTCTACCGCCACTTCCCCAGCAAGGCGGCGCTGCGCGAGGCGGTCACCCAGCGCTGGCTGGACCAGGCGCACCACGAGCTGGAGACCATCTCGATCGACGGCGGCGGCGCCGCCGAGCGCCTCGAACACTGGCTGATCACGCTGTTCGCAGCCAAGCGCAAGAAGGCGCTGGACGACCCGGAGCTGTTCGCCACCTACCTCGTGCTGGCCGAGGAGAACAGCGCCATCGTCGACGCGCACATCGAGACCCTGGTCAACCAGATCGCCCAGATCGTCCACGACGGCACGGACCGCAAGGAGTTCAGGCTCGCCCACATCCTCACCACCGCCCGCGCCGTCTTCGATGCCACGGCCCCCTTCCACGACCCGGTGTTCGCGGCCAGCTGGTCCGAGCCGGGCGCGGACGAGCGCTTCGCGGCCGTCTGGAAGCTGATCCTCAACGGTCTGAACGCCAAGCACTGACGACCGCGGGCGACGCCGCACGGGGCGCCGGCGACCGGGACGATATCCGGTCGCCGGCGCCCCGGCCGGTCGGGCAGACTGTCGCACACAGTTGATCTCACTCGGAGGATGACATGGGTGCGGCCGGTCCGGTCCTGGACGGTCTGCGGGGGCTCGCGCTCGGCGACGCCTTCGGCGACCGGTGGTTCTCGGTGCCGGTCGACGAGGCGCCCGTCGCACTGGCCGCCCGGCTGGTCCGCCCGGCGCCCTGGCACTGGACCGACGACACCGCGATGACCCTCGTCCTGGTGCGCCACCTCACCGCCCACGGCGAGGTCCGACAGGCCGCGCTGGCCGGGGAGTTCGCGGCCGAGTACGCCCGCGACCACCAGCGCAAGTACGGCCCGTCGATGCACCGGGTGCTGCGCGGGATCGGCGCCGGCGGAGACTGGCGCGCCATCACCTCGAGCCAGTTCGAGGGCCAGGGCTCGTACGGCAACGGCGCCGCGATGCGGGTCGCCCCGCTGGGCGCCTGGTTCGCCGAGGACCTCGACGAGGTGGTCCGGCAGGCCGAACTCCAGGCGCTCACCACCCACTTCCACCCCGAGGCGGTCGCCGGAGCGGTGGCGGTCGCCCTGGCCGCAGCCCTCGCCGTCCGCAGCCGGGGCCGGCCGGCGCCCGGCCGGGCCGAGTTGCTCACCGAGGTGGCCGGCCGGCTGCCGGAGAGCGACGTCCGCTCCGGCCTGCGGATCGCCGCCCGGCTGCCGGAGCACACCAGCATCCGGCACGCCGCCAACGTGCTGGGCTCGGGGCTGATGATCTCCGCCCCGGACACCGTCCCGTTCGCCCTCTGGTCCGCCGCCGGGCACCTGGACTCACTGCCGGAGGCGATCTGGCACACCCTGGCGGGCTGGGGCGACATGGACACCACCTGCGCCATCGCCGCCGGCGTGGTGGCCGCCCGCACCGGGCTCGCCGAGGTACCGGCCGACTGGCTCACCGCCTGCGAGGTCCTGCCGGACTGGGTCGCCCAGGCCCCGGCCCCGTCCGGGGCCCCGCGCTAGCGGCCGGGCCACCGCGGCCGCACGTCGGCGGGCCGGCTCCCTCCCCGGGGGCCGACCCGCCGATGCGTGGCGAACGCCCCTATCAGCGGCGCGAGTTGCCGAAGATCAGCCGGTAGGCGATCAGCAGCACCAGCGCGCCGCCGATCGCGGACACCCAGGTCGGCCCGTCGAAGAACCGGGCCGTGATCGACCGGTGCATGAAGTGCGACGCGATCCAGCCGCCGACGAAGGAGCCGGCGATCCCGATCAGGGTCGTCACGATCAGGCCGCCCGGATCCCTCCCGGGCAGCAGCAGCTTGGCCAGGGCTCCGGCCACCAGGCCCAGCACGATCCACGCGATGATGCTCATCCGACCCATCCCTCCCGTCCACGGCGCGACGGCCCCGTCCCGCGCGCTCCGCAACCGAGGACGCCACCGCCCCCAGGCCCGGTTCCGGGCGGCGTGATCCGGGCGGCGTGATCCGGGCGGCGTGATCCGGCCACCCGGAGCCGACCGGTCCGCGCGTGGCGTCCTTCCGACCGGACGCACCCGCCGAAATACTGCGGCCATGCGCATCCTGATCGCCACCGTCGGCTCCCGGGGCGACGTCGCCCCCTTCACCGGGCTCGGCGTCCGCCTGCGGGCGGCCGGACATCAGGTGGCCGTCGCCACCCACACCACCTTCGCCGAGTCGGTACGGGCCGCCGGGCTGGAGTTCCGCCCGCTGCCGGTCGACCCGCGCACCGTACTCGCCTCCACCGAGGGCCGACGGCTGCTGCGAGCCGGCAGCGGACCCCTGAGCGTCCTGCAACTCCTGCGCCTGGGAAGGCGGTTCATGCCCGCCCTCGGCGACGGCATCACCGAGGCCACGGCACTCGGCACCGACCTCCTGCTCACCACCAGCACCACCAGCGCACTCGGCCAGGTCGCGGCCGAGGCCGCCGGCATTCCCAGCATCGGACTGTACCTCCAACCCCTCTCCCCCACCCGCGAGTTCGCGCCCGCCGTGACCGGCGCCCGCTCGCTCGGGCGGTCCGGCAACCTGCTCGCCGGGCAGGCCGTGCAGGCCGCCACCGACCAGTTGTTCGTCCCGGCCGTGCGCGGGCTGCGCCGACGGCTCGGGCTGCCGCCGCTGGGCGTCGCCCGCGCCCGGCGCGACCACCCCGTCCTGCACGGCTTCTCACCGCGGGTCGTCCCCCGGCCGATGGACTGGCACCCCCGGCTGGACGTCGCCGGGTACTGGTGGCCCTCCGCGCCGCCCGACTGGCGACCCCCGCAGCGGCTGCTGGACTTCCTGGCCGCCGGACCGCCACCGGTCTTCATCGGCTTCGGCAGCCTGGTCGTGCCCGAGCCCGAGCGGCTCACCGCGACCGTCCTGGCCGCCGCCCGGGCCGCCCGGGTCCGCGTATTGCTGCAGTCGGGCTGGAGCGGATTGGCCGCCGAGGACTCCGACTCCGTACTGACCATCGGCGACACCCCGCACGACTGGCTGTTCCCCCGCACCTCGGTCGTCGTCCACCACGCGGGTGCCGGCACCACGGCGGCCACCCTGCGCTCCGGCACCCCGGCCGTCCCGGTGCCCGGCCAGCTGGACGCCCCGTTCTGGTCCGCCCGGCTCACCGCCCTCGGTGTGTCCCCCGGCCCGGTCCCACTGCGCGCCCTGACCGCCAGCCGCCTCGCCACCGCCATCCGCCACCTCCTGGACGACCCCCACTACCGCACCCGCGCCCGTTCCGTCGCCGCCGCCCTCGCCACCGAGGACGGAGCCGCCAAGGTCCTGGCCGCGGTGGAGGCGGTGGAGGCGGCGGCGAAGGGGATGACGAGAAACAGCTGACGGATAACAGCTGACGGATAACAGCTGTCGAAATCTGTCAGCTGTCATCCGTCGGCCGCTATCCGTCGGCCGCCATCTGTCTGCCGTCAGCTGTCGCCCGCCCGCCGCCCCGGAACGCTCAGCGCCAGGTACACCGCCCCCGCCGACACCAGCCCGACCGCCCAGCCGTAGTCGGCGAGCGGCTTGAGGAAGGGGATCACGCCGTCCACCGGGAACGGCCCCTGCTTGACGCCGTGCCCGTCGACGGTGGAGTACGAACCCCCCACCGCCAGCAGGCCGCCGACCAGCAGGGCGGCCACCGCCCGCCAGTTCCAGCCGGCCGCGTACCAGTACGCCCCGAACGGCCGGTACAGCTCGGTGAGCCGCAGCCGGGTGCGGCGCAGCACCCAGTAGTCGGCGATCAGCACCCCGGCGACCGTCCCGAGCAGTCCGCCGACCACGCCCAGCCAGACGTAGATGTAGACGTGCGGGTCGGCGGTCAGCCGCCACGGGAAGAGCGCGATCCCGACCACACCCGTGATCAGCGCCCCGGTACGGAAGTTGACGAACCGGGGCAGCAGGTTGGCCAGGTCGTAGGCCGGGGAGACGACGTTGGCGGCGATGTTCACCGACAAGGTGGCGACCAGGACGGTCAGCAGCGCGAACAGCAGGGCGACCGGGCTCTCCATCTTCGCGGCGAGCTTGATCGGGTCCCACACCGGCTCGCCGTAGACCGCTGCGGAGCCCGAGGTGACCAGCACCGACAGCAGCGCGAACAGCGTCATCGTGGTCGGCAGCCCGAGCGCCTGGCCGCGGATCTGGGCCCGCTGGCTGCCGCCGAAGCGGGTGAAGTCGGGGATGTTGAGCGCCAGCGTGGACCAGAACCCGATCATCCCCATCAACGACGGGAAGAAGACCTGCCAGAACCCGCTGCCCCAGCCCAGTTTCGACGGCTGGTCCAGCAGCGGCCCCAGCCCGCCCGCCTTGACGCCGATCCACACCAGCAGGGCGAGCGCGCCGACGATGACGAACGGCGCCGCCCAGTTCTCGAAGCGCCGAAGCGCCTCCATCCCCCGGGCGATGATGACCATCTCGACCAGCCAGAACAGCAGGAAGGAGGCCCACTGCGTCCACGGGTATCCGCCGAACTCCGTTGCCGTGCGCCAGGATTCGCCGAGCAGTCGGCCGGCGAGCAGGAAGATCCCCTCGCCACCGATCCAGGTCTGGATGCCGAACCACGCGCAGGCCACCGCCGCCCGGATCAACGCGGGCAGGTTGGCGCCGCGCAGTCCGAACGAGGCCCGGGCGAACACCGGGAACGGGATGCCGTACTTCGTCCCGGCGTGCCCGGTGAGGAGCATCGGCGCGAGCACGATCAGGTTGGCGAGCGCGATGGTCAGCACCGCCTGCTTCCAGTCCATCCCGATCGCGATCAGGCCCGAAGCCAGCGTCCAGGACGGAATGTTGTGGGCCATCCCGACCCAGAGCGCGAGGAAGTTGTAGGTGGTCCAGGTGCGCCGCCGCACCGGGACCGGCCGGAGGTCGTCACTGGTGAAGCCGTTGGGTGGCAACACCCCCTCGGCCGGGTCGGGTTCGACCCGGCCGTCGGGGTGCTGCCGCTGTCCGCCGCCGGTCGCGGTGTCGGCCATGGGCAACTCCCGTCTGCCGCATGCGGGATCAGGGGTTCAAGGGATCAGGGGTTCAAGGGATCAGGGGTTCAAGGGATCAGGGCTCAAGGGATCAGGGCTCAAGGGATCAGGAGCTCACGGTCCAGGGGTCACGGGTTCAGAGGTGCGGGATGACGTCCGTCCCGTAGGCGTCGATGGTGGACTCGACCGCGTCGTGCATCGCGTAGACGGCGAACTGGTCGACGCCGAGGGAGCGGAGTTCCGCGAGCCGGGCGCGCTGGGTCTCGGCCGGCCCGATCAGGCAGAACCGGTCGACGATCCCGTCCGGGACGAAGGCCGTGTCGGGGTTCCCGGCCCGGCCGTGGTGGCTGTAGTCGTAGCCGTGGCGGTCCTTGATGTAGTCGGTGAGGGCGTCCGGCACCAGGTCGGAGTGCTCGCCGTAGTGGCTGACCAGGTCGGCGACGTGATTGCCGACCATCCCGCCGAACCAGCGGCACTGCTCCCGGGCGTGGGCCAGCGCGGCGGGCGAGTCGTCGGCGGTGACGTACGCGGGCGCGGCCACGCAGATGGTGACGTCGGCCGGATCCCGGCCCGCCTCGACGGCCGCGGCCCGGACCGCCTTGACCATGTACTCGGTGAGGTAGGGGTCGGCCAACTGCAGGATGAATCCGTTTGCTTGACGCCCGGTCAGGGAGAGTGCCTTGGGTCCGTACGCGCCCATCCAGATCGGCAGCGCGGCGCCGGGGCCGACCCACGGCAGGTGCATCTCGGTGCCGTCCACCTCGACGGTGCGTCCCTCGGCCAACTCCTTGATGGCGTGCATGGCTTGGGAGAGCCGGTCGAGCGTGGCGGGCCGGCGGCCGGCGACCCGCATGGCGGAGTCGCCGCGGCCGATGCCGCAGACGGTGCGGTTGCCGTACATGTCGTTGAGCGTGGCGAACAGGGAGGCGGTGACCTCCCAGGTGCGGGTGGAGGGGTTGGTGACCATCGGGCCGACGGTGAGCCGCTCGGTCTCGGCGAGGATGCGGCTGTAGATGACGAAGGGCTCCTGCCACAGCACGCAGGAGTCGAAGGTCCAGCCGTGGCTGAACCCGGCCCGTTCGGCGCGGATCATCCGGTCGATGAGCAGGCGGGCGGGCGGGTCGGTCTGCAGGACGAGGCCGATGTCCATGGTGGCTCCGGGAGAGGGATCGGGAGGGCGGTCCGGGGCCGGCGTGCGGCGCGGCCCCGGACGGGGGGATCAGGTCAGGTACTGGCACGTGTCGCGGCGTAGGAAGGTGCCGTGTCCGGCCCGGCCGAGCCAGCGGCGGTCGTCCAGCACCACGGTGCCGCGCGAGAGCACCGTCCGGGCCCGGCCGGTGAGTTGCCGGCCCTCGTAGGCCGAGTAGTCGACGTTCATGTGGTGGGTCGCGGCGGAGACGGTCTGCACGGCGGTGGGGTCGTAGACCACGAGGTCGGCGTCCGCGCCGGGCGCGATGGTGCCCTTGCGCGGGTGCAGCCCGAACATCCGGGCCGGGGTGGTGCAGGCGATCTCGATCCAGCGGCGCCGGCTGATCCGCCCGTCCACCACGGCCTGGTGGAGCAGGTCCATCCGGTTCTCCACGCCCGGGAGACCGTTGGGGATCTTGGAGAAGTCGCCGCGGCCCAGTTCCTTCTGCCCGACGTAGCAGAACGGGCAGTGGTCGGTGGAGACCACTTGGAGGTCGTTGGTGCGCAGCCCGCGCCAGAGCGCTTCCTGGTGCTCGCGCGGCCGCAGCGGCGTGCTGCACACGTACTTGGCCCCCTCGAAGCCGTCCGCGCCCTCCTCGGCGAGGTTGTCGGTGGAGAGGAAGAGGTACTGCGGGCAGGTCTCGCCGAACACGGGGAGGCCGGCGTCGCGGGCCCGGGCGAGTTCGTCGAGCGCCGAGGCGGCGGAGACGTGCACCACGTAGAGCGGACTACCGGCCACCTGGGCTAGCTTGATCGCCCGGTGGGTGGCCTCGGCCTCCAGCAGTTCGCGCCGGACCTCGCCGTGGTAGCGCGGGGCGGTGCGTCCGGCGGCGAGGGCCTGTTCGACCAGGACGTCGATGGCGATGCCGTTCTCGGCGTGCATCATGGTCAGCCCGCCGTTGGCCGCCCCGCGCTGCATGGCGCGCAGGATGCGGCCGTCGTCGCTGTAGAAGACGCCGGGGTAGGCCATGAAGAGCTTGAAGGAGGTGGACTCGCCGGAGTCGACCAGCGCGTCCATCTCCTTGAGGACGGCGTCGTTGACGTCGGAGACGATGGTGTGGAAGGCGTAGTCGATCGCGCAGTTGCCCTCGGCCTTGGCGTGCCAGGTGTCCAGGCCCTCGCGCAGGGCGCCGCCGACGGGCTGGACGGCGAAGTCGACGATGGTGGTGGTGCCGCCCCAGGCGGCGGCGCGGGTGCCGGTCTCGAAGGTGTCGGAGGCCGCGGTGCCGCCGAACGGCAACTCCATGTGGGTGTGGGCGTCGACGCCGCCCGGGATGACGTAGTGGCCGGTGGCGTCGATGACGGTGTCGGCGGTCCAGGCCTCGGCGGCGGCGCTGCCGGTGGCGGCGAGGGCGGCGACGCGCTCGCCCTCGATCAGGACGTCGGCGTGGAGTTCGTCGGCGGCGGTGATGACGAGGCCGCCGCGGACGACGGTGCGCTGCCGCGGGTCACGGGTGCTCATCGGGCTGCTCCTCAGGCCTCGGCGAGCGGTCCGTAGGCGTCGGGCCGGCGGTCGCGGTAGAACGCCCACTGCTGGCGGACCTCTTCGATCAGGCCGAGGTCGAGGTCGCGGACGACGAGCTCCTCCTCCTTGTCGGAGGCGACCTCGCCGACGAACTGGCCGCGCGGGTCGACGAAGTAGGAGGTGCCGTAGAAGTCGTTGTCGCCGTACTCCTCGGTGCCGACCCGGTTGATGGCGGCGACGAAGTACTCGTTGGCGACGGCGGCGGCGGGCTGTTCGAGCTGCCACAGGTAGCCGGACAGGCCGCGGCTGGTGGCGGAGGGGTTGTAGACGATCTGCGCCCCGGCCAGGCCCAGGGCGCGCCAGCCCTCGGGGAAGTGCCGGTCGTAGCAGATGTAGACGCCGACCCTGCCGACGGCGGTGTCGAAGACCGGCCAGCCGAGGTTGCCGGGCTTGAAGTAGTACTTCTCCCAGAAGCCCTTGACCTGCGGGATGTGGTGCTTGCGGTACTTGCCGAGGTAGCTGCCGTCCGCGTCGATCACCGCGGCGGTGTTGTAGTACACACCGGTCTGCTCCTCCTCGTAGACCGGTACGACGATCACCAGGCCGAGTTCGCGGGCGAGGTCCTGCATCCGGCGCACGGTCGGGCCGTCCGGCACTGCCTCGGCCCAGCGGTAGTGCTCGGCCTCCTGGACCTGACAGAAGTACGGGGCGTTGAAGACCTCCTGGAAGCCGATGATCTTCGCGCCCTGGGCGGCGGCCTCGCGGGCGTACCGCTCGTGGAGCGCGATCATGCTCTCCTGGTCGCCGGTCCAGCGGGTCTGGACGAGCGCGGCACGGACGATCTGCGACATGGGTACCTCCGCAACTCCGCGTCCCGGCCGTGCGGTCGGGCCCGCGGTCTGAGGGTTGACGGGGCGGGTCTCGCCTGCGGGTCCGCTCGGGGAACCACAGGGGTCTACGGGAAGGGTCTACGTGCGTAGAAAGCGATCTGTAGACGGTAGGCCGGGCCTCGGTGGCCTGACAATACGTCGGCGGTAACGCGTCTGGGGCGATCTCGTTACGCGGACACGCGAACGGTCCTGGGTGGGATGAAACGCTCATCTACCCCGTTGGTGACCTCCTTACTCATTCGAGTGAAAGCGGTCACCGGGGGTGCGGAATCGGCCACGGCAGGGTAAAACGCGCGTGGACGCTTCGACGGATCGTCATCTGACGGCGCTGCGGGGCGACTTCATGAGTCGGGCACGGGGATCGACGGTCGGCGGGGAGCCGAACGGGGGGTGGTGGGGATGGCAGCGGTGGGCGGGCACGAGGAGCGTACGGCGGACGCGCCGGACACGCCGGTGGCAGCGGCACCGGGGGCGAGCGCCGGCGGCGGCGCGGTGGGTCGGCCGCCGGCCCTGCCCGCCTGGGCGGGCCTGCTGCTCGCCCTCGGCGCGCTGCTGCCGCTCGCCCTCGGCCTTCTGCAGGCCTGCGGCCAGGCGCCGCACACCCGGCTGACCGCCCTGCAACTGGCCGGCTCCCGGGCGGCCGCCGAGGCGGTGGTCGGCGAGCACACCTCGGCGTACCTCGCGGCCCTGCGCGCCGAGCTCTGGCTGATCGGCGGCTACGGGCTGACGCTGGTGGCCGCGGCGCTGCTCGGCGGCTACGTGCTCGGGCACCGGCGCCGGGTCGGCCCGGCGCTGGCGGTCGGGGTCGCCGGGCTGCTCGCCGCGGGCTGCGACCTCGGCGCCAACCTCCTGCTGCGCCTCGGGCTCGACCACGGCGGCTCGGACACCCCGTTCACGGTGGCCGCGGCGCTGGCCACCGTCACCTGGCTGCTGCTCCTGCCCGCCGGCGTGACGGCGGCCGGCCTGCTGGCGGTGACGGCCGCCCGGGCCACCCGCGGGCTGCGCCCCGGGGCGGCGAAACCCGGCGACGACGCCGACCCCGACCGCCCGGCGCTGATACCGCCGTGGCCCGTGCTCACCCGGCACGGCAGGCTGCCGCACCACCGCCCGCCCCGGGAAGCACCGGTGGCCGACGCCCCCGGCACCCACGCCCACTGGCGGGACGCCGGCCGGGTGCCGCCCGGCCGCGAGCCCGCCGAACTGGGCTTCTGCGCCTCCGGCGGTGGCATCCGCTCGGCCTGCGTCACCCTCGGCGCGCTCCAGGCGCTGCGTCCGTGGCTGAAACGGGCCCGCTACCTGGTGTCCGTCTCCGGCGGCGGCTACACCGTGGGCGCGCTGCAGCTCGCCCTCAGCGACGCCGCGCCCGGCAGCCCGGTGCACTCCGCCTCGGGCCTGACGGCCGACACGGTGATGGCGCCCGGCTCCCCGGAGGAGGACCACCTCCGCCGGCACAGCAAGTACATCGCCGACGGCACCGGCGAGTGGCTGATCGCCCTCGGCACGCTGCTGCGCGGCGTGCTGTCCGCACTCACCCTGCTGCTGGCCGCCGTCCTGGTGCTCGGGCTCGGCCTCAGCCGCTTCTACCACGCCGTCCCGCTCACCGACCTGGACGCCCTGGCCGCCGCCGGCCTGCGCCACCCGGGCGCCGTGCCGGGCGCGTTGGCGTTCCGCACCCCCGCGCTGGCAGCCCTCGGCGCACTGCTCGCGGCTGCGGCCGGGTGCTGGCTGCTGTGGCTGCTGGCCTTCCCGCCGCTCGGCTGGCACGCGCTGCTGCCACGCGCGCTGCGTCGGCTCAACTACACCGCGCTCGCACTGGCCGGGCTGCTCGCCCTCGGCGTGCTGGCCGTGCCGGGGCTGGCCTGGGGCGCGGTCCGGCTCCAGCAGGCGCTGGCGGCCGGCCCGCAGCTGACCGGCGCCGGCCTCAGCCTCACCGTGGCGCTCAGCTACCTCGCCCTGCTGCTCGGCATACTCTGGCGCGACCGCCGGACGATCGGCCGGAGCGTGCGCGCGGCCGCCGGGGCGCTGCGCGGCGCGGGCCGGATCGGCGGCGGGCTGACCGCCAACCTCCCCCAGTACGTGGTGGTCTGGGCGGCCCTCGGCACCCTGACGGCTGGCGCTCTGCTGGCCCTCGGCTGGGCGGTCGCCACCGGCTACGCCTGGCCGACGGCCGTCCAGGTGCTGCTGCCGCTGGTGCTCGGCGCGGTCGGGCTCAACCTCGACCAGACGTGGATGAGCCTCCACCCGTTCTACCGGCTGCGCCTGGCCTCGGCGTTCGCGGTCCGCCGGGTGACCGAGGGTGGCCGCTCGCTGGCCCGCCGGTACGACTTCCACCGGGAGCAGACCTGGCTGAGCCACTACGCCGCCCGGCACCCCGACTTCCCCCAGGTGATCTTCTCGGCGGCGGCCAACCTGTCCGGCAACTCCCGTACACCGCCGGGCCGTCGGGCGGTGTCCTTCTCGCTCTCGTACGACTACGTGGGCGGCCCGGACGTCGGGTACGCGCGCACCGACCTGCTGGAGCGGCGCACCCGCCGGCACATCGCCCGGGACCTCACCGTGCAGTCCGCGATGGCCGTCTCCGGCGCCGCCTTCTCCTCCGCGATGGGCCGCCAGTCCCGGGTCTACCAGGGGCTGTTCGCCGTGACCAACGCCCGACTCGGGACGTGGCTGCCCAACCCGGCACAGCTCGGCCCGGCCTGGTCCGGCACACCCGACTGGCGCCGCCCCGGGCAGCCCGCCGTCCGCCGGCTCCCGTACCAACTGCGGGAGCTGACCGGCCGGTTCCCCGCCGACGACCGCTTCCTGCTCACCACCGACGGCGGGCACTACGAGAACCTCGGACTGGTCGAGCTGCTGCGGCACCGGGTGCGGACCGCGGTGAGCATCGACGCCAGCGGTGACTCCGGCTACGCCGCCAACCTCGCCTCCGCGATCACCCTGGCCCGCGAGGAACTCGGCGTCGTCATCACCCTGCACCAGCCGGAGCTGCTGATCCCGGGCAGTGCCACCGCCGGACGGGACGGATCCGCTCCGCCCCTGCACGGGCTGGCGGCCCAGCTCTCCGACCGGCTCTCGGCCTGCGGCGTGATCACCGGGGACATCCACTACCCGGCCCTCGACGGCGAGCCCGGCTCCGAGCGGCACGGCACGCTGATCGTCCTCCAGGCCGTGCTGACCGCCGACATGCCGTACGAACTGCAGTCCTACGCGGCGGCCAACCAGGCCTTCCCGAACGACGGCACCAGCGACCAGTGGTTCGACCACCAGCAGTTCGACGCCTACCAGACGCTCGGCCGCTACCTGGGCGAGCAGGCCGGTCCGGTGATCGAGCGCGCCCTCTCGACCGTCGCGGACGGCTCCGCCACAGCGGCGCCACCGGCACCGCCGGGACCGCGGGTCCCCGCCGAGGGCTGAGCCGGGAGGGGGTCGGGAGCCGAGCCGGGGCCGAAACAGTGGCCGGGCAGGCGGTCGAGCCAGTGGTCGGGCAGGCGGTCGGGCCAGTGGTCGGGCAGGCGGTCGGGCAGGCGGTCGGGCCGCTGGTTAACAGGGCGCAACAAGCGGCCGCCCCGGCTTGACTTCCTCCGACCCGCTCGGAAAGGATCCCTGCCATGGACTCCGGCACCACTCTGGTTTGCCGCCTGCACGTCGATCTGCGGCGCCAGGCGAGTTCCATCTGTGCCTGTTGACCTTGCTCCGCTCCGCCGGTTCCGCCCCGTGACCACCGCCAGGGCCCGTACCGCGCACCCGCATCCGCAGTCCTGAATCCCGCCCGCCCGGCGGCACCCGCGCGTGCCGTGCCGGTCGAGCCGGGTCGCTCCGCCGGCCCGCGCCCGCCACCGTCACCCCCACGCCGCAGCCCCGCCACCGGACCCGAGCGCCCCTGCCGACGTTCCCGCCGCACCCGAGGACGCCCCCATGAGCCTGGACCTGGTAGCCGAGACCCCGACCCCCACCACCGGGGAGCCACCCACCCCCGGGAAGCCACCCACCGCCGGGCGGGCCCGCGCCCCGTTCACCCCGAACACCCTGCGGAGCGTCGTCCGCGAGCTGGCCGAGCGGCCCGAACAGTGGATCCACCTGGTCCGGCTCTCCACCGAGGAGCGCTGGTACCAGCGCCTGGTGGCCGACGACGACCACGAGGTCTGGCTGATCAGCTGGCTGCCCGGCCAGTCCACCGGCTTCCACGACCACGGCGGTTCGCGCGGCGCGTTCACCGTCGCGCTCGGCGAGCTGGAGGAGCTGTCCCTCGGCGGCCCGGACCAGGGCCTCCTGATCCGCCGGGTCCCAGCCGGCACCGCCCGCGCCTTCGGCCCGGACTACGTGCACGACGTGCGCAACACCGCCTCGGGCCCGGCTGTCACACTGCACGCCTACTCGCCCCCGCTCAGCTCGATGGCGCACTACGACCTGCGGGCCGGCGGGCTCGTCCGCACCTCGGAGGAAGGACCGGAGCAATGGTGACCACGATCGACGACCTGGTGGAGCGGGCCCGCGAGGGCGTCCACCGTCCGCGCGCCCGGGAGGCGTACCAGGCCCAGCTGGAGGGCGCGCTGCTGGTGGACATCCGTCCGGCGGCGCAGCGGGCGGCCGAGGGCGGGATCCCCGGCTCGCTGATCATCGAGCGCAACGTCCTGGAGTGGCGGCTCGACCCGACGGGCAGTCACCGCATCCCCGAGGCCTCGGGCTACGACGTCGAGGTGATCGTGGTCTGCTCGGAGGGCTACGCCTCCAGTCTGGCCGCGGCCTCGCTGCGCGAGCTGGGGCTGCACCGGGCGACCGATCTGGACGGCGGGTTCGTCGGCTGGGCAGCCGCCGGACTGCCGACCCTCCAGGGCGGCTGAGCCGAGGTCACCTCCCGTGGCCCCGGCCGTCGAACCGACGGTCACACCGCGTGGCCCCGGCCGCCGAGCCGGGGTCACGCCGCGTGCCGGGCTGTAAATCAGGGACAGGAGATGATGCAGGTCATAGTCTGATCAGAGTTTCCGCCGGTCCGAAGCTGGGCAGCCACGCGGGCGGAAGAACGCCCGGGCGGTCAGACCGCCGTCAACCGAACCACCGAAAGACCGACCGACACAGGCGCCGCCTCCACCGGGCGCCCTGACGAGGAAACACTCCGTGATCAGATTCGAGGGCGCCGGCAAGCGCCACCCCGACGGCACCATCGCGGTCGAGGGACTGGACCTCGAGGTCCCGACCGGTCGGATAACCGTCCTGGTCGGACCCTCCGGCTGTGGCAAGACCACCCTGCTGCGCATGGTCAACCGGATGGTCGAGCCCACCTCGGGCCGCGTACTGCTGGACGGCGCCGACGTGGCGAAGCTGGAACCCGCCAAGCTGCGCCGCGGCATCGGCTACGTGATCCAGCAGGCGGGGCTCTTCCCGCACCGCAAGGTGATCGACAACATCGCCACCGTGCCCTACCTGCTCGGCTGGGACCGCAAGAAGGCCCGCGCCCGGGCCGCCGAACTGCTGGAACTCGTCGGCCTCGCCCCCGAGACCGCCAAGCGCTACCCGTTCCAACTGTCCGGCGGCCAGCAGCAGCGGGTCGGCGTGGCCCGGGCGCTGGCCGCCGACCCACCGGTGCTGCTGATGGACGAACCGTTCAGCGCCGTCGACCCGGTGGTGCGGGCCGGACTCCAGGACGAACTGCTGCGGCTGCAGTCCGAGCTGCACAAGACGGTGCTGTTCGTCACCCACGACATCGAGGAGGCCGTCCGCCTCGGCGACCAGGTCGTGGTGCTGCGGGAGCACGGCCGGATCGCCCAACTGGCCGACCCCCACACCCTGCTGACCTCCCCCGCCGACGACGGCGTGGCCGCCTTCCTCGGCCGCGACCGGGGCCTGCGCGGCCTCGGTCTGCGGCCCGCGAAGACCGTCCGACTGCACCCGCTCGCCGACGGATCCGGTTACGGCGGCTGGAAGTTGGCCCTGGACGACGAGCGCCGACCGATCGGCTGGATCGACCGCGGCACCGACGGCACCGAACTGCTGCCGGCCGCCGGCTTCCGCCCGGACACCGACACCCTGCGCGCCGCCTTGGACGCCGCCGTGCTCTCCCCCGCCGGGGTCGCGGTCGCGCTGGACGCCGACGGCCGGGCGATCGGCACCGCCGACCGCGAGGCCGTCCTCGGCGCGCTCACACCCGTCGGCGGCTCGATCGGCGGCGGGTCGATCGGCGGCGGGTCGATCGGCGGCGGGTCGATCGGCGACGGGTTTGCGGGCGCGGAGAAGGCCGTCAGCGTGGAGAAGCCCGTCGGCCTGGAGAAGCCCGTCGGCATCGATGAGCCGGACCGGACCGGACCGGCGGACGGAGCCCACGGTGGACGATGAACCGCTCGTCCGCTGGTACTGGATCGGCGACCACGTCGGATACCTGGGCAACCTGCTCGCCGACCACGCCGTGATCGCCCTGGTCCCAGTGCTCATCGGCCTCCTGCTGGCCGTCCCGCTCGGCCTGGCCTGCGCCCGCTTCCCCCGGCTGTACCAGCCGCTGTCCGCCGTCTTCAACATCGTCTACGCGTTGCCCTCGCTGGCCGTCTTCGTGGTGCTGATCCCGTACACCGGGCTCGCCACCCAGGCGACGGTGATGATCCCGCTCACCTTCTACGCCCTCGCCGTCCTGCTGCCGACCACCGTGGACGGGCTGCGCGCCGTCCCGGACTCCGTCCGGCAGGCCGCCACCGCGATGGGGTACGGGCCGTGGCACCGGCTGACCGCCGTCGAACTGCCCGCCGCCGTGCCGTACCTGATCGCCGGGCTTCGGGTCGCCGCGGTGTCCAGCATCTCGCTGGCCAGCGTCGGCGCGCTGATCGGGCGCGGCGGGCTGGGCTACCTGTTCATCGACGGATTCCAGCGCACCTTCCCGACCCCGATCGTGGCCGGCATCGTGCTGATCGCCGTGCTGGCGCTGGCCGTCGACCTACTGCTGGTGGCCGCCCGCCGGCTGCTCGCGCCCTGGGCCGTCCGGGAGCAGGGGGCGGGCTCGTGAACTGGCTGAACTGGCTGAGCGACTTCTTCTCCGACCCGGACCGCCGCAGCGGCCCGGACTCGATCGTGCACCGGGTCTCCGAGCACCTGCTGCTCTCCGGCGAGGCGCTGCTCTACGCGGCGCTGATCGCCGTCCCGCTCGGGCTGCTGATCGGCTACACCGGGCGTGGCGTCACCGTGGTCACCGCGCTCGCCGGGGCCGCCCGCGCACTGCCCACCCTCGGCCTGGTGACGCTCGCGGTGCTGCTGGCCGGGGTCGGCGACACCGCCGTGCTGTTCCCGCTGGTCGCCCTGGCCGCGCCGCCGCTGCTGGTGGCGGCCGTCGAGGGGGTGCGCGGCACCGACCCGGACGTCCGGGACGCCGCGCGCGGGATCGGGCTGACCCACCCGCAGGTGCTGTTCCAGGTCTGCCTGCCCTCCGCCGCGCCCACCCTGCTGGCTGGCTTCCGCACCGCGACCGTCCAGGTGATCGCGACCGCCACGGTGGCGGCCTACGTCGGACTGGGCGGCCTCGGCCGCTACGTCATCGACGGGCTGGCCACCCGGCAGTACGCGGTGACCGTGGGCGGCGCGCTGCTGGTGGTGCTGCTCGCGGTCGGCGCCCAGCTGTTCTTCGCCCTGCTCGCGCGGTTCGCACTCCCGCCCGGAGTGCGCGCCCAGCGCAAGGCCCGCTGAGGCACTCCCCTTCGCTTTCCTCTCCCATCCGCTCCGGAAGGACAACTGTCACCATGTCGACAATGCAGAGAAGCAGGCGCGCCGTCGTCCTCGGCACGCTCGCCGCGCTCGCCCTGGGCGCCACCGCCTGCGGCTCCTCCGCCAGCAGCAGCAACCCGCTCGGCGGCGGCCCGAGCGCCTCGGCCTCCGGGGCCGGTTCCGCCGCCACGGGAGGCGGCTCCGGCAGCGACTCCGGCGGCGGGACGGTGGTCGTCGGCTCGGCGAACTTCCCGGAGAACGTGCTGCTCGGCTCGATCTACTCGCAGGCGCTCAAGGCCAAGGGCGTCAAGGTCGAGGAGAAGTTCAACATCGGCAGCCGCGAGGTGCTCTACGGCCAGCTGCAGAGCGGCAACCTGACCGTCCTGCCCGAGTACAACGGCGCGCTGCTCGCCTACCTGGACGCCAAGAACACCGCCGTCACCACCCAGGACGTGAACGCGGCGCTGACCAAGGCGCTGCCCGCCTCGCTCGGGATCCTGGACTCCTCCCCCGCCGAGGACAAGGACTCGCTCAGCGTCTCCCAGGAGACGGCCGACAAGTACAACCTCAAGAGCGTCGCCGACCTGACGGCCAAGGCCGGCGAGTTCACCATCGGCGGCCCGCCGGAGTTCAAGTCCCGCCGCGAGCAGCAGTTCAAGGACGCCTACGGGCTGACCTTCAAGGAGTGGAAGCCCACCGCCGACACCACCGCGAACGCCCTCAAGGACGGCAGCATCCAGGTCGGCAACGTGTTCACCACCGACCCGAAGATCGTCCAGTACAAGCTCGTGCCGCTGAGCGACCCGAAGAACGTCTTCGGCGCGCAGAACGTCACCCCGCTGATCAACAAGGCGGGCGTGGACGCCACGGCGACGGCAGCGCTCAACGCGGTGTCGGCCAAGCTCGACACGACCGGGCTGACGGGGCTGATGAAGCGGGTCTCGGTCGACAAGGAGGACCCGTCGGCGGTGGCCAAGGACTGGCTGAAGGCCAACGGGCTCGGCTGACGACCGACGGCCGGACTGAGCGGCGACCGGCAACCGGCAACCGGCAACCGGCAACCGGACTGAACGACGGACGGACTGAACGACGGCCGGCGGTCGGAGTGGGCGGACAGCGGCATGGAGGCACTCCCTCCGGGCCGCCGTCCGCCGCACCGGGGCCCTCCGCCGGCCGGACGGGACCTTCCCTTCCGCGCCGCGAACATGACAGTGTGGCGCCATGCGCACTCGTCTCCTCGCCGCCTCCCTCACGGCACTCGCCGCGGTGAGCCTCGCTGCCTGCTCGAGCTCGGATTCGGGCTCGGCCTCGGGCAAGGGCACCGCCGCGGCCGGCTCCCCCACCGTCGCCGCCGCATCCGGCGCCCCCTCGGCCGGCTCGTCCACCCCGGCGCCCACGACGGCCGCACCGTCCGCGCCCGACGCCCCCGCCTCCGCTTCGGCTCCCGGCGCCGACGGCTCGGCCCCGGCCAAGCCCGCACCGCCGGCCGACGCCGGACTGCCCGGGAAGCCGGACGCCGACCTGACCGGCAAGGTGGTCGCGGCGCTGACCGCGATCGACCCTGCGATCGTCGGAGGCAAGCCCGACCAGGTGGTGGAGCAGGCCCGCAAGCAGTGCCAGGCGTTGTACCAGTACCCCAAGGACAAGGCGAAGTTGGCCGAACTGGCCGGCCAGAACTTCACCTCGCCCGAGCACCCGCAGGGCTTCGGGCCGGACACCGCCGCGAAGATCGACGACGCGCTGCGCGCCACCCTCTGCCCGCCGGCGCACTGACACCGCTCCACCCCTCCCCCCAACCGCCCGGTGTCCTGAGCTCCGGGCAGCCGTGGCCGCGCCCCGCCCGCCGGGTGCGCGGCCATCGGCGTCTCGATAGCCACCGGCGGCTCGGCGACCACCGCCCTTCGGTGAACGAGGCCGTCCGCTGACGAACTGTTAGCTCTCTTGACAGACCAGTGGTCTAGTCCAAACATAAGCATGTCGATCCGACCGGGATGCACTGTGGGGGTGTGACCACCGGCGGCTGAGGCACCGCCCTGCCCTGCTCCGCTCCACCCCCGCTCCGTACGGCGTGCGCACCTTCGCACCGTCGCCCGCCACCACGCGAGTCGGCGGGTTCCGCATGCCCCTGTGTCCGCACGAACCCCCGCATCGCCTCCCGCACCGAATGCCCCGGACCAGGCGCCCACGCGACCGACCCCACACGGCCGCCGACGCCCCGGGCCGTTGCGTTACTCCCCAACGTCCTGCCCCACCAAGTCTGTTGGAGAATCCATGCGTCTTCGCAGAACCCTCCAGGCCGCACTGACGGCCTGCGCCACCCTGGCCGCCTCGGCCGGTCTGGTCGCCGCCGGGACGGGCTCCGCCCAGGCCGCCACCCCGCTCCCCACCCGGGTCTTCGCGCCCTACTTCGAGTCCTGGACCGGCCAGAGCCCCGCCACCCTGGCCGCGCAGTCCGGCGCCAAGTACCTGACGATGGCCTTCCTGCAGGCCGCCACCAAGGGCTCCTGCACCCCGTACTGGAACGGCGACACCTCCAAGCCGGTCTCCTCGTCGACCTTCGGCGCCGACATCGCCACCATCCGCGCCAACGGCGGGGACGTGATCCCCTCCTTCGGCGGCTACACCGCCGACAACACCGGAACCGAACTGGCCGACAGCTGCACCGACGTCAACCAGATCGCGGCCGCCTACGAGAACCTGATCACCACCTACGACATCAGCCGGATCGACCTCGACATCGAGGACAACTCGCTGACCAACACGGCCGGCATCGACCGCCGCAACAAGGCGATCAAGGTCGTGCAGGACTGGGCCGGCGCCAACGGGCGCAGTGTCCAGTTCTCCTACACCCTGCCGACCACCACCAGCGGGCTCGCCGACAACGGCCTCGCGGTACTGCGGAACGCGGTCAGCAACAAGGCCCGGATCGACGTCGTCAACATGATGACCTTCGACTACTACGACGGCTCCACCCACGACATGGCGGCCGACACCCAGACCTCGGCGCAGGGCCTGTACGACCAGCTGACCCAGCTCTACCCGGCCAAGTCCCCGGCCCAGCTGTGGGGTTCGATCGGGATCACCGAGATGGTCGGCATCGACGACTACGGCGCGGCCGAGACCTTCACCGTGGCCAACGCCACCACCGTGTACAACTGGGCGGCGTCCAAGGGCATCAACACGCTCGCCTTCTGGGCGCTCCAGCGCGACAACGGCGGCTGCGTGGGCAAGGCCGGGGACGACTCCTGCTCGGGCATCGCCCAGAACACCTGGGACTTCACCCATGTGTTCGCGCCGTTCACCAGCGGCTCCACCGCGACCAACGACTTCTCGGTCGCGGTGAACCCGAACTCGGCCACCGTGAAAGCCGGCGCGTCCGCCTCGGCGGCCATCGCCACGACCGTCACGGCGGGCTCGGCACAGAGCGTCAACCTCTCGGTCAGCGGCGCCCCGGCCGGCGTCACCGCCACCGTCACCCCCGGCAGCGTCACCGCCGGCAACGGCGCCACCCTGAACATCGCCACCACCTCGGCCGCCGCGGCGGGCACCTACCCGCTGACCGTGACCGCCACCGGCCCCTCCGGCACCCACACCGCGACCTACTCGCTGACCGTCACCGGGACGACCCCGTCGACCAGCTTGGTCAACGGTGACCTGGAGACCGGCAATCTGGCCCCGTGGGCCTGCCAGACCGGCGGGGGCGTCGTTTCAACCCCGGTCCACGCCGGCTCTCACGCGCTGCAGGCCGCGGCCTCCTCGAGCCAGACCGGCGAGTGCGGCCAGACAGTCAAGCTGAAGCCCAACACCGTCTACACGCTGAGCGGTTGGGTACAGGGCAACTACGCCTACCTGGGCGTCAGCGGCGGTGCCACCGCCAGCACCTGGGCCAACGCCTCGGGCTGGACCAAGCTGTCCGTCCCCTTCACCACCGACGCCACCGGCAGCGTCACGGTGTACCTGCACGGCTGGTACGGGCAGGGCAGCGTGTACGGGGACGACTTCTCGATCGCCTGACGGCGGTGACGGAGAACGAGTAACGGAGAACAGGTAACAGACAACGGATGACAGCTGACAGATTTCATCATCTGTCAGCTGTCATCCGTTCGTCGTCAGTTGTCCGCCGCCGCCTCCCGCAGCCGCCCCGGCCGGCACAGCGCCACGTACGCCGCCAACGCCAGCAGCCCGCAACCCAGGACCACCAGCGCCAGCAGCGTCGCCGACGGCCGCCCGCCGATGCTGCTCAACGGTGCGACCACCGCACCGCACAGGAAGTTGCCCGTCCCCAGCAGCGCCGAGGCCGTCCCCGCCGTCTGCGGCTCGACCAGGCTCAGCGCCTGGGCCGCCGTGTTCGGCAGCACCACCCCGAGGCTGCCCATCAGCACGAACAGCGGCGGGCAGAACCCGGCCAGCCCGAAGTCCCACACCGTCGTCAGCAGCACCAGCGCCACCCCGGCCGCGACCGCCGTCCCGAGCCCGGCCAGCATCAGCGACCGCGCCGCGAAGCGCGGCGCCAGCACCCGCCCGTTCAGCTGGGTCATCACCACGATGGACAGCGAGTTCAGGCCGAACAGCAGGCTGTAGGTCTGCGGCGAGACCTGGTACACGTGCTGCAGCACCGTGGACGAGCCGCTGATGTAGCCGAACAGCGCGCCGAACGCCAGCGAACTCGTCAACGCCAGTCCCAGGAAGGGCAGATGGCGCAGCAGTCGGCCGATGGTCCGCAGCGCGACGCCGACCCCGCCGCCCACCCGGGCCTGCGGCGGCAGGGTCTCGCGCAGCGCGCCGAAGGCGGCCAGGGTGAGCAGCAGCCCGAGCGCGGTGAGCGCCCCGAAGGTGCCGCGCCAGGAGGTGAAGCGCATCAGCTGCGCCCCGACCACCGGCGCGAGGATCGGTGCCAGCCCGGATATCAGCGCGATCGAGGCGAGGAAGCGCAGCATCGCGACTCCCTGGAAGCGGTCCCGGGCGACGGCGCGTCCGATGACCAGTCCCGCCGATCCGGCGACGCCCTGGACGAAGCGGGCCGCGATCAGCACCGGGAGGTTCGGCGCGAACACGCACACCACGCTGGACAGGGTGTAGACGACCAGTCCGGCGAGCAGCGGCGGGCGGCGCCCGAAGCGGTCGCTGAGCGGTCCGAAGAGCAGCTGCCCGGCCGCGACCCCGAGCATCGAGAAGGTCAGGGTGAGCTGGACGGCCGCCGGTTCGGCCGCCAGGTCGTCGGCGATCGCGGGCAGGCCGGGCAGGTAGAGGTCGGTGGTCAGCGGGCCGAGCGCGGTGAGACCGCCGAGGACGGCGATGGTGGCCCGGCCGGCACCGGTCTTCGGGCCGACGGCCGGTGACGTGCCGGTTGCTGGGGCGGGAGCGGTCGACGTGTCGTCGGTCGGACCGACGGTCGGGCCGGGCATGGCTCTCCTAACGGACGCGGTGACTCGGGTTCGTTCGCGATCCGTCCTATCGCAGCCCGGCGGACGTGACGACGGCAGGGGTGCACCGGGACGGATCCGCCCACCGGCCGATCCACAGCACGCGCACGACGACGGCCCGCCCGCACCTTCCGGTGCCCGGCGGGCCGTTCGTTCCCTGGTCAGGACGGCTGATCCGGGATCAGCGCCCGGTCAGCACCCTCAGTGCTTGGCGACGTGCTCGGCGCGGAGAGCCGCCTGCAGCGCCGCGCCGTCCTGCCACGCGTAGAGCTGGTTGCCGGTGAGCGTCACATTGTAGTGCCCGCAGGTGCCGGTGGCCTTGTCCGCGACGCCCTCCGGGAACCAGCCCGCCTTGAGCGAGACCGGCACCGGGTGCGGGCCCTTGCCCGGCACCCCGGTGTGGCAGCCGACGGGCAGTCGACCCTCGGGGAGGGTGGCCCGCAGCAGCCGGTCGTCACCCGTGGTGGACATCACGTACTTGACCGAGGAGGCGTTGTCGGGCAGCCAGGCGGGCATCGAGCGGCGGTCGGCCTTGGCCTGCGAGCCGCTGTCGTACGAGACCTGCTCCTGGTGGCGCCCGTCGTACCACTCGGACACCCGTGGGCCGATTGCCACGGCTACCACGGCGACGGCCATGCCGGTGCCCGCGACTCCCAGCGCGACCTTGCTCACGATGCCCTTCATGCCTGACTGCCCTCTCCGTGTACGTCGCTGATGCTTCCGGTCGTCCGCTGGGTCCGGTGCGTCCGGGACCGTGGCCGGTCCGTCCGTGACCCGTCCGGGCCGAGCATTCCGCCGGCCGGGTGTATCCATGGTGGCCCGGGCCGTCCTGCCCGAGCGTCACCACCAGGTCGCGATCTTGCATCCAACCCACGGGGTACGGTCTCCACCTTGAGGCGTACGTCCATGGGCCCGGTCCCGGACGTACGTGCCTTGCGGCGCTCCGGCTACCACGCCGGGTTCGCGTACCTCCCGCGCCCCGATCGAGCCTGACTCAAGCGGGGTTCCACCGCAGCCCGGCCTGCTGCACCCGGGGCATGACGCGGAGTCGGGTGACGCGTCAGACCGCGGCGGGGACCGGCCGGGCGACGGGGAAGGGGCGCCCGTCGAGGGTCCAGTGCGGGTCGATCGGGCGCAGCAGCGAGGCGTACACCTGGGCGGCGACGTCGGGGTGGCGGATCTCGCCGGTCGGCGGGCCGGCCGGGATGCCGTGCCCGGCGCAGGCGACCCAGGCGGTGCGCTCCTCGACCGTACGGCCGCCGTGGCCGCCGGCGTCGACGTGCCCGTGGTCGGTGACCACGATGACGGTCCACTGCTCCTCGGCGTAGCCCTCCCGGCCGCGGACGGCGTCCAGCAGACGGCCGAGGCGCTCGTCGGCGGTGCGCATCGAGGCGCGGTACTCCTCGCCGCAGCCGAGGAAGTGGGCGGTCTCGTCCACCGCGCCGAGGTAGACGAAGGAGGCCTCGGGGTCGGCGGTGCCGAGGACGTGGACGGCCTCCCGGGTGACCTCCTCGTCGACGGCCTCCCAGGCCTCGGGGGTGTCCTCGGCCGGGGCCACGTATGAGAGCCGGCCGGGGGCTCGGAACAGCGGGCCGCCGGACTCGTTGATCATCAGCGGGTCCCAGCCGGCCGCGACGAAGGTGCGGCGGCGGTCGCCGCGGTTGAGGCGGGTGGCGAAGTCGGGGAAGACGTCCAGCCGGTTGCCGCCCAGGTGGTTGCCCCAGACGCCGTGCTTGGCGGGCTCGACGCCGGTCACGATGGTGGCCCAGCAGGGGCCGGACATGGTGGGCGTGGAGTCCGCGACCGTCACCGGCACCAGGAACCCGGCCTCGGCGACCTCCTGGAGGCGCGGCATCGGCACCTGCGCCAGGTAGTCATGGCGGACTCCGTCGATCCCGATCACGAGGACGCGGGGGCGGGGCCACTGGGCTGCGGACATGGTGGAGCTTCCTTTCGGTCGTGCACACCCGGCCGCGCCCGCCGAGGACGCCGCCGACCGCGCCATGCTTCACGGCCCGCCGTACCGCGCGGCGTCGGGCCGTCCAACGGCGGGTGTCCGGAAGGTGTCGGGAGGTTGCCGGGAGCGTCGAGAGGTCTCCGGTGTCGGGAGCCTATGCGGCGTCGGGAGTTTCTGCGGCGCCCGGCGCCCGTCCGTCAGCCGGTCGCCCGGACGAAGCGGCGGTCCGGGTCGGCGAGTACGGCGGCCGGGCCCGCCGCACGCAGCACGACGTCCAGGACGCGGTCCGGGTCGGCGGCGTAGCAGTTCGCGAACCAGGGCAGGTTGGCCTCGACCACGGCCCAGTGCTCGGCCGGGTCGTACGGGTCGGCGATCGGGCCGACGTCCAGGGCTACGGCGCTGGGCAGGGTGTCCCCGACGGCGTCCAGCAGCCGGCGGGCGAAGGCTGTGGCCGCGGCGGTGAGCGGCGCCGGGTCGAGCCGGCCGAAGCGGGCGTACCGGCTACCGGTGAGCACCTCGCCGTCGCGCAGGAACAGCCGGTATTCGGCGGCGAAGGTCACCGGCTCGCTGACCAGCACGGGGGTGTCCGGGCCGATCCGCTCGCCGGTGCGGGGCAGCCGGGAGCCGTCCGGGTAGACCGCGGGCGGGATCGACTTGTCGGCCGGCGGCTTGACGAAGACCGGGTGGCGCAGCGTCCAGGCCTCGGCCAGGGTGGTCAGTTCGATCCGACGGCGGGTGAACTCCTCGGGGAGCCGAGCGAGCCAGTCGTCCTCGGGTTCCAGCAGCGCCAGCCCCAACGGTCCGGCGATCCGGGCGGCGGCGAGCGGCCCGCCGTACCAGTGGACTGGCCGCCCGGCGAACCGTCCGACCTGCTCCGGGCCGGACAGCACGGCGGTGGCCAGGCCCCGGCGGGCGGCGGCCGCGGTGAGCAGGGTGGTGGTGCCGGTGGGCTGGGCGGAGGTGAGCAGGACGGCATCGGGCATTGCAGGGTCGGGCACCACGGCTGTGGCTGTCACGGCTGCGGTTGTCACGGCTGCGGCCGGAACTCGTGGACGACCTCGATGCGGCCGACGATGTGCTGGTTGAACTCGGCCAACTCCTCGGCCGGCACCCAGAGTTCGAGGATCGTCCGGCCGCCGGCCCGCTGCACCGGATAGCGGGCGAGGAAGTCCGTCTCCACCTCGAAGCGGGTGACGTACCCGACGCCGGAGGCCGGCACGTTCCAGTCGCGGGCGATCCGGATCGCGTAGTCCTCGTTCAGCACGGGGTAGAAGATCGGCTGCTCGGGCAGCCGGGGCGGCCAGGCGCGCCGATCGGCGGCCTCGACCAGGGCCAGTTCCTCCGGGCCGGTGGGGCGCCAGAGGGTGGTGGTCGGGGACTGCTGAACGGGCTGGTTGGTCATGCCGGGGACGGTAGCCGGGCCGCGACGGGCCCGGCCACCGGTTTTCGCAGCTCCGGGTGGCAGCGGACGGCCCGTCAGCGGTAGGCGGACTCACCGGTGATGGCCTCGCCGAGGACCAGGGTGTGGATCTCGCTGGTGCCCTCGTAAGTGAGCACCGACTCCAGGTTGTTGGCGTGCCGCAGCACCGGGTACTCGGTGGTGATGCCGTTGGCCCCGAGGACGGTCCGGGCGCTGCGCGCGATCTCCAGCGCACTGCGGACGTTGTTGAGCTTGCCGAAGCTGATGTGCGCCGGGCGGGCCGCGCCCTGCTCCTTCAGCCGGCCGATCCGCAGGGCCACCAGGTACGCCTTCTCGACTTCCAGCATCATCTCGACCAGCTTCTGCTGGGTCAGCTGGAAGCCGGCGATCGGACGGTCGAACTGGATCCGGCTCTTCGCGTAGTCCAGGGCAGCGGTGTAGCAGTCGCGGGCGGCGCCGACGGTGCCCCAGAGGATGCCGTAGCGGGCCTCGCCGAGGGAGGACAGCGGCCCGCGCAGACCGGTGACGCCGGGCAGCACCGCATCGGCCGGCAGCACCACCTCGTCGAAGGCCAACTCGCTGGTGACGGAGGCGCGCAGGGAGAGTTTGCCGTGCACGTCGGTCGCCGTCAGGCCGCGGGTGCCGCGCTCGACCAGGAAGCCGCGCACCCCCTCCTCGGTCTGCGCCCAGACCACGGCGACGTCCGAGATGCTGCCGTTGGTGATCCACATCTTGCTGCCGGACAGCACCCAGTCGCCGCCCTTGCGCACCGCCCGGGTGCGCATGTTCGCCGGGTCCGAGCCGAAGTCGGGCTCGGTGAGGCCGAAGCAGCCGATCAGCTCACCGGCCGCCATGCCGGGCAACCAGCGCTGCTTCTGCTCCTCGGAGCCGAAGGCGTGGATCGAGCGCATCGCGAGCGAGCCCTGGACCGAGACGAAGCTGCGCAGCCCCGAGTCGGCCGCCTCCAACTCCATGCAGGCGACCCCGTACGCCACGGCGCCGGCGCCCGCGCAGCCGTAGCCGTCGAGGTGCATGCCGAGCACGCCGAGGGCACCGAGCTCGGGGGCGAGTTCACGGGCCGGGAAGACACCGCGCTCGAACCATTCGCCGATGTGCGGGCGGATCCGCTCCTCGGTGAACCGGCGGACGGTGTCACGGATCAGCCGCTCCTCGTCGGAGAGGAGGTCGCCGACCGCGAGCAGGTCGGACGGGTCGATCCGGGTCGGCTTCGTCATTGAAGCTCCTTGTAGTCTCGGCGGGACACCGGCGAGTATTCCGTAACCCGCCCGGCCTCGGGCCGACGGGAACGCGTGAGGAACACGACATGTCCAGCACGGCGCCGGACTACGCGACCGGCCCGAGCGAACACGGAAGGGGGAGGCGGAGCATGACGCGTTGGGCGCTGGTCGTCGAGGAGACGGTGGGCATCGGCAGGGACCGGACCTGGGGCAGCAAGGTGCTCGGCGAGGTCGAGGGCACCCGCGAGGAGGCCGTCGCGGAGCTGCGGCGCATCGTCCCGACCTACACCCCGGACCATCCGATGAGCAGCCGGCGGAAGACGCTGCTCCGGGACGGGGACACCTTCCTGCTGATCCTCCAGGGGAGCATGCGCGACTACCACTGCGTGTTCAAGGTGTGGGAGCTGCTGTGGGACAGCAAGCGGCCGGAGATCCAGGCGGAGCGGTCGGCGACGGACGGCTGACGGCGAGCGGCTGACGGCTGACGGCTGACGGCTGACGGACAACAGCGAACAGCTGACAGATTTCGAAATCTGTCAGCTGTTCGCTGAAACTTGTTCGTTGTCAGCCGTCAGCCCGGCGCCCCGCCTGTCCCCTCACCCCACCCCGCACAGCCGCAGTACAGCCGCCGTCCCGGCGGCGGCCAGGACCACCAGCGGGAACGGCGCCTTGCGCCACGCGAGGACCCCCGCGACCAGCACGCCCGCCGGGCGCGCCCACCCGGCGAAGCCGTGCCCCTGGGTCAGCGCGCCGGTCACCACCAGCGCGACCAGCAGCACCGCTGCCGCGACCATCAGCAGGTGGCGCAGCCGCTCCGAGAGCGCGAGCCGGTGCCCGAGCAGTGGACCGGCCACGCGGTAGGCGTAGGTCCCGGCGGCCAGCAGCAGTACGGCGTACAGGGGCATCATCGGACGTCCTCCTTCACGGCCGCCGCAGCGACCACTGGCTCCGGCGAATCCGGCGAATCCGGCGAATCGAACGCCGACCCCGACCCCGACTCCGACTTCGGCTCCGACCCCGGTCCCGATTTCGGCTCCGACCCCGACACCGCCATCGGCCGCCCGGCGAACAGCAGCCCGACCAGGGCGAGCAGCACGGGCAGCCCGGCCGGTACGAACGGTGTGGCCGCGACGGCCACCACCGCGCCCGCCACCGCCGCGGTACGGGTCCCGCGGTCCGCGAGCGAGGGCAGCACGAGGGCGAGCAGCACCGCCGGGAAGGCGGCGTCCAGGCCGAACACGTCGGTGTTCCCGATCAGCCCGCCGGCGAGGCCACCGAGCAGCACCGCGACGTTCCACACCACGAACAGCGAGACCCCGCAGATCCAGAACACCGCCCGGCGCCGCCGCGGTTCGCTCTCCTGGAGTGCGAAGGCCGCGCTCTCGTCGGTGAGCATCTGCGCCCCGAACAGCCTTTGCCACCAAGGGCCCTGGAGGACGTCGGCGACGGCGAAGCCGAACGGCAGCAGTCGGGCGTTGAGCACCAGCCCGGTGGCGACGGCGGCCAGCGCACCGCCGCCGGACAGCACCACGCCGACGGCCGCGAACTGCGAGCCGCCCGCGAAGACGAGGACGGAGAGGGCCACCGGCACCCAGAGCGGCAGGCCGCCGGACACACTGATCGCGCCGAAGGAGGCGCCGACCAGCGCGTCGGCGAGGCAGACCAGGGCGATGTCGCGGAGGGTGGCATGTTCGAGTGTTCGGAGAAGCGAACGCATGTCCATCAGAGTGAACCCGAGACACCAGGTTCGTCAAGGCGAACGGAACGACCGGCACAGCGAACGAAGCTCACCGGCGAATCCTCGGCGACAGCCGTGGCAGCATGAACGGCACCGACCGGCGCCAGCCGGAACCCGAGCGGCGCCGACTGCGGGAAACCGACCGAAGGAGTCTGGAGAAAGCGTGAGTGGCGAGAATCGTGAGTGGCGAGGATGAGTGACCGGACCCCCCGGGCCGAGGGCGCCAACGGCTCCGGCACGGAGCTGATCGGCCAGATCGCCGCGGCCATCCGGCGCGAACGCGAACGCGGCGGACTGTCGATGACCGAGCTGGCCCGCCGCGCCGGCATCGCCAAGTCGACGCTCTCCCAACTGGAGTCGGGCGCGGGCAATCCCAGCGTGGAGACGCTCTGGGCGCTCGGGGTGGCACTGAACGTGCCGTTCAGTCGACTGGTCGACCCGCCACGCCCGACCGTCAAGGTGCTGCGGGCCGGAGAGGGCCCGGTGACCCACTCCGAACGGGCCGACTACGCGGCCACCGTGCTCTCCTCCTGCCCGCCGAACGCCCGGCGCGACATCTACCGGATCGAGGCCCAGCCCGGCGAGACCCGGGCCTCCGACCCGCACATGCCCGGCACCGTCGAGCACGTGATGATCGGCGCGGGCCGGGCCCTGGTCGGCCCGAGCGAGTCACCGGTCGAGCTGGGCCCGGGCGACTACATCAGCTACCCCGGCGACGCCCCGCACGTGTTCCGCGCCCTGGCCCCGGACACCCTCGCGGTGATCGTGATGGAGCACATCTGACAGGCCGCCTCCGGCGCGGCCGAACGCCGGGAACGGTCGACGACTGAGGGCTGACAGATTTCAAAATCTGTCAGCCGTCGGCTGTTATCTGTCAGCCGTCAGCCGCTACTTCAACAGCCCGTCCAGGAACGGGTTCCCGAACACCCTGTGCGGGTCGTACCGGTCCAGCGTGGCGACCGCCTCGTCCCAGCCGGGCCCGCCACCGGCCCGCAGGCTGTCGGGGATGACCCGGCCGAGCAGGTCCTGGTCGGACCAGGCCGCTTCCGTGGTGTAGGCCCAGCCCTTGGACCACTCGACCCGCATGCCGGCCCTGGTCCCGTCGAAGGTGCGCAGCAGCCACTGCTCCAGGTCCCGGGCGAAGCGCTCCAGTCCGGGCGTGCCGGGGAACGCCAGGACGTCGAGCCACACCGCGGTGTCCCACTCCGGCCGGTCCGCCCGCGGGCGCAGCGCGGACAGCAGCGGGGGCCGGGCTCCGGGGACGCCGGAGTAGGACGCGTCGTCCAGGCCGGTGACCCGGATCTCCACCGCACCGTTCACCGGGAACTCGCCCCGGGCCTGGTACTCCCCGAGCAACTGCCGGTAGTAGGCGGCGAACTCGCTGACCACCCACTGCAGGTCGGCCCGCTTGGTCAGGATCGCGTAGCCGTTCGCGGTGACCCGCAGGGTGGTGGGCCGGACGTACTGCAGCAGCGCGCGCGAGGGGCCCCAGAGGTCGGAGCGCAGTCCACCCGCGAGCAGGTGGGTGATCAGGTCGCCGCCGAGCAGGTCGCGAAGCAGTCCGCCGGAGAGCAGGACGTCGGTGAGGTCGCCGGTGAGCGCCACCTTGGCCACCAGGTACTGGAGTTGGCCGAACAGCGGGGCCGACCCCCAGGCGCCGGAGACGATTTGGCCGGCCAGCCGGGCGACCGGCTCCGGAATGCTGTCCGAGAAGGGGTAGTTGTAGGGCTGGTCGACGGCCCTGGAGGCGAGCGGCTTGGTCGGGGTGACGGTCCAGGTCTTGAGCCACGGGTAGTCGGTGTAGGCGAACCAGATCACCTCGACCCGGCCGTCGCGCTCGACGAACTCGGCCAGGGTGCGCGGGCCCCCGCCACCCAGCAGCCCGCCGAGCAGTCCGCCCCCGCCGGTGGCGGTCCCCGGGCGGGCGAACAGGTCGCTCGCCGGGATGTCCAGCCGGCTGACGCAGCGCAGCGGGCGGTCGGCGCCGGCGCGCAGCACCACCTCGGTCAGGAAGGCGCGGCCCAGGTGCACCAGGAAGGCGGCGCTGTCGGCCTCGGCACGGTCGAAGGTGCGCAGCGCGTAGCGGCCGGTGGTCTGGTCCAGGACGACGGCGGTGAGCCGGACCACCTGGTTGCTGACCGAGCCGTAGCCGTGCCCGTCCGGGCGCAGTTCGCCGCCCGCCGGGGCGGCCGTGCCGTGGCCGCCGATGGCGAGCACGCCGCCGACGGTGAGGTCACCCGGCGCCGGGCAGGCCGTCAGGCCGAGGCCCCGGTCGGCCAGGTGGGCGAGCAGAGCCTCCATGCTCGCGCCGGTCTGTACCCGGACGGTGCTGGGCGAGTCGGCAGTGATGGCGGTGAGGTACCGGTTGGTGTCCAGCAGCAGGACGCGGGCGGTGTCCGGGGTCCCGTTGGCGACGGTGAGCGGCGCCCAGGTGTGCCGGTAGCCGGTGGCGCGCAGCCGCCAGCCGTTGGCGTGCGCCCAGTCGGCGAGGGCCGGGACCTCCTCGGGGGTGTGCGGCGCGCAGGTCCACAGCTGGTCGGTGCGGATCTCGCCGGACCAGTTCTGGAAGACCCGCTGGTAGAGCTCGGTGCCGGCGGGCAGGCCGGGCGGTACGGGCGCGGCGGCCTCGGCGCTGTCCGGGCCGATGGTGCCGCGCAGCAGCCAGGCCGCGCCACCGAGCGCCGCGGAGGCGCCGAGCAGTTGCCGCCTGGTCAGGCCGCGGCCGGACTCCGGGGCGGTCTCCCGCCCGTTCCCCCGCCCACTCCCCCGCCCGTCCGCCGCGCCGTGCGTGTTCTCGGTGTGATTGCCGTCGTGTTCCGTGGTCATCCGGTCCGCCCCCTGCGTCGGTGCCCCGGGCCGGGTCTCGGCGCTCCGGGGCGGTCGGTGTCCGTCCGACCCGGTCAGGAGCGTACGAAGTGCCGTACGCCCGTTTGGAGCGATCCGGCCGGGTTCTCACTCGTTCGAGTGATCATGGCGCGAACGGACGAAGGCCGTCCACCCCCGTCCTCGGCGCGGCGAGGAACGACTCGGTGGACGACGGCTCGCCGTGACGCCGCCAGTTCCGAGCCGAGGACCGGGCCGAACACCAACCCGACTTCCAGGCCCGCCACCAGGGCGACGACCGAGCCGAAGGTCGGGCCGGGGACCGGGCCGAGGACCGAGCCGGGGAGCGATACCGCGTTGCCCGGCTGATCAGCGGGCACATAGGTTGATCTTGACCACCGACCCCCCTCCCGGAGGCCCCACCATGCCCTCGTCCGTGCCGCCGACCGCCACCGACCCGACCGGCGCGGCCACCCCGGCTCCCGCCGCCGTCACCGTCGCCGTGGCCCAGCCGGTCTGCGCCGCCCCCGGCCGCCCGGACACCCTGGACGTCAACGTCGGACGGCACGCCGAGGCTGTCCGGGAGGCCGGGACCCGCCTGGTGGTGTTCCCCGAGCTGTCGCTGACCGGCTACGACCTGACCGCCCCCGCCGTCGACACGGCGGACCCGCGGCTCGCCCCGCTGGTCGAGGCCTGCGCCGCGACCGGCGCCCTCGCGCTGGTCGGCGCACCGGTCGTGGAGGCCGACGGCTGCGAGTCCATCGCCACCCTGGCGGTCACCGGCGAGGGCGCCGCCGTCGTCTACCGGAAGATGCGCCTGCACGGACCCGAACTGGACCGCTTCGCCCCGGGCGAGAAGCCCTTCGTGCTGGAGCTGGACGGCCTGCGGCTCGGCCTGGCGGTCTGCGCCGACGCCGCCGACCCGACGCACGCCGAGGAGACCGCCGCGCTCGGCATCGACGCCTACGTCGCCTCCACCCTGTACGGCCCGGGCCCCGCGCAGGCCGAGCGGCTCGCCGAGCACCTGCGGGAACGGACCGCGGCGCACCGGGTCTGGGGCGTGCTGTCCACCAGCGCGGGGGCCAGCGGCGAGTTCCCGGACACCTCGGGCTGCTCCGGGGTGTGGGCGCCGGACGGCACCGTGGTCGGCCAGCTCGGCTCCGAGCCGGGCGGACTCCTCCGCGCTGAACTGCGCCGCGCCGAGTTGCCCGGCCGGTAGGCCCGCTCCGCCCGGCGACCCCGCCCCCGCCCGCTGGGCCCGCCCTGCGCGGCAGTTCCCGCCCCCACGGCCGGGGCGTCCGGCGGATCGCGGGCCCCGGGTGGAAATACCCGGGGCCCGCGCGCGGCTGTCGTGATCGGAAACGCCGGTGACCGGGCCGACCGGGCCCGTACAGGAGGTGCAGCGCGCGATGGGTGACGAGCGGGAGAAGCCGCAGGAGTACCGGGTCGAGCACGACTCGATGGGCGAGGTGCGGGTACCGGCCGCCGCGAAGTGGCAGGCGCAGACGCAGCGGGCAGTGGAGAACTTCCCGGTGTCCGGCCAGCGGCTGGAGCGTGCGCACATCGCCGCACTGGCCCGGATCAAGGCGGCCGCGGCGCGGGTGAACGCCCGCCTCGGGGTGCTGGACGAGGAGACGGCCGGGGCGATCGCGGCCGCGGCCGAGGAGGTGGCGGAGGGCCGCTGGGACGCCGAGTTCCCGGTGGACGTCTTCCAGACCGGCTCGGGCACCTCGTCCAACATGAACACCAACGAGGTGATCGCCACCCTGGCGGGCGAGCGGCTGGGGAGGCCGGTCCACCCGAACGACCAGGTGAACGCGAGCCAGTCGTCCAACGACGTGTTCCCGTCCTCGATCCACATCGCCGCCACCGCCGCCGTCACCCACGACCTGATCCCGGCGCTGGAGCACCTGGCGGAGGCGCTGGAGCGCAAGTCCGTGGAGTTCGCCCAGGTGGTCAAGTCGGGCCGGACCCACCTGATGGACGCCACGCCCGTCACCCTGGGCCAGGAGTTCGGCGGCTACGCGGCGCAGGTGCGGCACGGGCGCGAGCGGCTGCTGGCCACCCTCCCCCGGGTCGCCGAACTTCCGCTCGGCGGAACGGCGGTGGGCACCGGCATCAACACCCCGCCCGGCTTCCCGGCGGCCGTCATCGAGGAGGTGGCCCGCGCCACCGGGCTGCCTCTGACCGAGGCCCGGGACCACTTCGAGGCGCAGGGCGCACGGGACGCACTGGTCGAGCTGAGCGGCCAACTGCGCACGGTGGCGGTCGGGTTCACGAAGATCGCGAACGACCTGCGGTGGATGGGCTCCGGCCCGCGCACCGGCCTGGGCGAGATCAACCTGCCGGACCTCCAGCCCGGTTCGTCGATCATGCCGGGCAAGGTGAACCCGGTGCTGCCCGAGGTGGTGCTGATGGTCGCCGCCCAGGTGGTGGGCAACGACGCGACGGTGACACTGGCCGGCGCGAGCGGCAACTTCGAGCTCAACGTGATGCTCCCGGTGATCGCCCGCAACGTGCTGGAGTCAGTGCGGCTGCTGGCCAACAGCGCCCGACTGCTGGCGGACCGGACGGTGGACGGCATCACCGCGAACGTCGAACGGGCCCGTGAGTACGCGGAGTCCTCACCCTCGGTGGTGACGCCGCTGAACCGGTACATCGGGTACGAGGAGGCGGCGAAGGTCGCCAAGCAGGCGCTGGCCGAGCGGAAGACCATCCGCCAGGTGGTGCTGGAGCGCGGCTACGTCGAGCGGGGAGCGCTCACCGAGGAGCAACTGGACGAGGCGCTGGACGTGCTGCGGATGACGCACCCGTAAGGCGTGTCCGACGTACGGCAGGTCCGACGCAAAGCGTGACCGACGCAAAGCGCGCGTGGGCCGGACGTGCGCCGGGGCGCGGCGGGAACTCGCGTGCCCTCCGTGCCCCGGACGCGGGCTGCGGGGAAGGTCAGCCCTTGGCTCGGCCGGCCCGGCCGAGTCGCATCGCTGCTCCGTTCGACGTGATCGTGGCCATCGAGATCGCTGCGAGGCCGAGCAGGAACATCACGGCACCGACGATGACGCAGGTGACGATGTTCTTGCCGTGCGCGACGGACCCGGAGACGGCCCAGGGAGAGATGATCGTCCAGATACCGAGCGCGGAGGCGGCCCAAGCCCTCGCGTGGGTCCGCTCGTAGGCCGAGCCGTAGCCGGCCATCAGCGCGGTGTAGGCCAGACCCACGATCAGGCAGGTCACGGTCAGGGTGCTGAACGCGGTGAAGCCGACGATCCAAGGCGATGCCGCCAGGAAAAGACCGGCCAGTACGGCCAGGGCTTCGATGCCCTGGGCGCGGGGGGTCGAGGTGACCCGCTCGTAGTGTTCCCGGAGTTCGACGATGTCCGGGTGGTGCTCCATGCCCGTCGGCATGTGGGTTGCCACCGATACCACCTCCTGTGGTTCGGACCATGGAAGGGACAAGCCCCGTACCCATTCTGGCGCTTCTCCAAGGTTTTGCACCTGATAGTCCGGAATGACCGATAACCATCCGGTCACGCCGGTGACCTGCGTCTCAACACTCCGGTGCTCCATTGCTATGCAACTCGTTGCATAGCAGGATGCGGGCATGGCACTGGAGCACGCGATCCTCGTCTCGCTGCTGGAGCAGCCCGGCTCCGGGTACGAACTTGCCCGGCGCTTCGACCGCTCCATCGGACGCTTCTGGACCGCCACCCACCAGCAGATCTACCGGGTGCTGCGGCGGATGGAGGCGGACGGCTGGGTCGCCGCCGAGGAGGTCGCGCAGGACGGCCGCCCGGACAAGAAGGTCTACTCGGCGGCCGCACCCGGACGGGCCGCGCTGGCCGGCTGGCTGCGCGAACCGGTCGAGCCGGAGACCGTCCGGCACGAGCTCGCGGTCAAGATCCGGGCCGCCGCCTTCGACGACCCGGCTGCGCTGATCTCCGAGGTCGAGCGGCACCGCGAGAGTCACGCCGCCCTGCTCGCCCGCTACCTGCACGGCGAGCAGCGGGACTTCCCCGACCTCACCGCACTGGACACCCGGCAGGAACTCCAGCACGTGGTGCTGCGCGGCGGCATCGAGTTCGAGCGGATGACCCTCGCCTGGCTGGACGACGTGCTCGCCACCCTGCGCCGGCTCGCGGACGGCGAACGGGACCGGAAGACGGACGACAGCTGACGGGTGACGGTGACGGGTGACAGCCGCCGGATGACGGATGACAGGTGACAGATTTCAGCTGACAGAGTCTGAAATCTGTTACCTGAAATCTGTCAGCTGACAACCGTCCGCTGAACCCTGTACGCCGAAAGCCGCCCGCCGCCCACCGACCCAGCCCCGCCCCCCGAACCGCGCCGAGCCCTCACACCCTCGACCCCAGGGAGCCCCTGATGCTCTTCAACCCGCGCACCTACGACCCCGCGCAGTTCGACGAGCCGACCCGTCGGCTGCTGCGCGCGACCGTCGACTGGTTCGAGTCCCGCGGCAAGAAGGCGCTCATCGACACCTACATCGACCGCGCCTGGTACGGCGACTTCCTCGAATTCGCCGCGCGGGAAGGCCTGTTCGCGGAGTTCCTGACCCCCTCGTCGGCCGACCCCGACAAGCGCTGGGACACCGCGCGGATCGCCGAGCTGAACGAGATCCTCGGCTTCTACGGCCTCGGCTACTGGTACACCTGGCAGGTCACCATCCTGGGCCTCGGCCCGGTCTGGCAGAGCGAGAACGAGGCCGTCCGGGCCCGCGCCGCCAAGCTCCTCGCCGAGGGCCACGTGATGGCCTTCGGCCTGTCCGAGCGCACCCACGGCGCCGACATCTACTCCACCGACATGATCCTCACCCCGGACGGCGAGGGCGGCTTCACCGCGACCGGCCCCAAGTACTACATCGGCAACGGCAACGTGGCCGGCCTGGTCTCGGTCTTCGGCCGCCGCTCGGACGTCGAGGGCCCGGAGGGCTACGTCTTCTTCGCCGCCGACAGCCGCCACGAGGCGTACCACCTGGTCAAGAACGTGGTGAACGCCCAGATGTACGTCAGCGAGTTCCGCCTGGAGGACTACCCGGTGCGCGCCGAGGACGTGCTGCACACCGGGCAGGCCGCCTTCGACGCCGCGCTGAACACCGTCAACGTCGGCAAGTTCAACCTCTGCACCGCCTCCGTCGGCATCTGCGAGCACGCGATGTACGAGGCCGTCACGCACGCCCACAACCGGGTGCTGTACGGCCGGAAGGTCACCGACTTCCCGCACGTGCGCCGGGAGTTGACCGACGCGTACGCCCGCCTGGTGGCGATGAAGCTGTTCAGCGCCCGCGCCGTGGACTACTTCCGCACCGCCTCCCCCGAGGACCGCCGCTACCTGCTGTTCAACCCGATGACCAAGATGAAGGTCACCACCGAGGGCGAGAAGGTCATCGACCTGATGTGGGACGTCATCGCGGCCAAGGGCTTCGAGGCGGACACCTACTTCGACAAGGCCGCCAAGGACATCCGCGGCCTGCCGAAGCTGGAGGGCACCGTCCACGTCAACCTGGCGCTGATCCTCAAGTTCATGGGCAACTACCTGTTCGCGCCCGCCGACTACGCGCCGGTGCCGACCCGACTGGACGCCGCCGACGACGCCTTCCTGTTCCACCAGGGCCCGGCCCGCGGCCTCGGCGCGATCCGTTTCCACGACTGGCGCGCCGCCTACGACCGGCACGCGCAGCTGCCGAACGTCGCCCGCTTCCGCGAGCAGGCCGACGGTTTCTGCGAGCTGCTGCTCAAGCACGCGCCGAGCAAGGAGCAGCAGGCCGACCTGGACTTCCTGCTGGAGATCGGCCAGCTGTTCGCGCTGATCGTCTACGGCCAGCTGGTACTGGAGCAGGCCGAGCTGACCGGGCTGGACGCGGACGTGCTGGACCAGGTCTTCGACGCGCTGGTCCGGGACTTCTCCGCGCACGCGACCGAGCTGCACGGCAAGGCCTCCGCGACCGAGGAGCAGGCCGCCTGGGCGCTGGCCAACGTGCGCCGCCCGGTGGCGGACGCCGAGCGCGCCGCGAAGGTGTGGGCCCGGGTCGAGGCGCTCTCCGGCGCGTACGAGATGCAGCCGTAGGGCCAGTAGGACACGCAAGTCTCCGGGGGTGCCGGTCGGCGGACCGGCACCCCCGGACCGCCTCTCCCGAGCACGGGGAGCAGGGGAGCAGGGGAGCAGGGGAACGAGAACCGGGAAACGGGAAACGGGGAACGGCGTCAGCCGTCGCCGAGGCCCATGTCGCGGGCCCGGGCGACCGCCTCGGCCCAGGTGGCCACGTGCAGCTTCTCGAAGATGTGCCCCCGTGCCCGGCCATGTCCCGACCGCGCCCCGACCATGTCCCGGGCCGCCCCGGCAGGCCCTGGAAGCGCCCTGGGCACCCCTTGGGGACGCCCCGGGACCGCCCCCGGGCCAACCCACGAGGGCCCGGGGCCGCGGGCCCCACACGCCCGGCACCGGCCCGCCGCGAGCGGCGTACGGTGGAACCCGGAGGCCGTGAAATGCACGTCACCGGAACCCACTTCACCGACCGCACCGACGCCGGCCGCCGGCTGGCCGCCCGCCTCGGTCACCTCGCCGGCCCCGGCACCGTGGTGGTCGCCCTGCCCCGGGGCGGGGTGCCGGTGGCCGCCGAGGTGGCGGCGGCGCTCGGCGCACCGCTGGACATCTGTGTGATCCGCAAGCTCGGCGTGCCGTACCAGCCCGAGCTGGGCATGGGGGCGATCGGCGAGGACGGCGTCCGGGTGCTGAACGAGCAGGTCATCCGGCTCGCCGGGGTGGGCGGGGAGCAGCTGGCGCAGGTGGAACGGCGCGAGCGCACCGAGCTGGAGCGCCGGGCCCGCCGCTACCGGGGCGACCGTCCGGCGGCCGACCTGCGCGGGCGGACCGTGGTCGTGGTGGACGACGGCATCGCCACCGGCTCCACCGCCCTGGCCGCCTGCCGGATCGTCCGGGCGCGCGGCGCGGCCCGGGTGGTGCTGGCCGTCCCGGTGGCGCCCCGGGACTGGACGGAGCGGCTGTCCGAGGCGGCCGACGAGCTGGTCTGCGTCGACACGCCGTCGCCGTTCTTCGCGATCGGCGAGTTCTACGCCGACTTCACCCAGACCGGCGACGAGGAGGTGCTGCGGCTGCTGGCCGAGGCCCGGGGCGAGCGGGCGGACCCGCCGGGCGCGTCCGCCGCGGGCACCGACCGCGAGCTGGTGCTGCCCGTCGCCGGGGTCCGGCTGGCCGGTCGGCTGAGCGTCCCGGCCGGGGCGGTCGGGGTCGTGGTGTTCGCGCACGGCAGCGGCAGCGGCCGGCGCAGTCCGCGCAACCGGCACGTCGCCCGCCACCTGAACCGGGCCGGGCTGGGCACCCTGCTGTTCGACCTGCTCACCGAGGCCGAGGAGCCGGACCGGCGCAAGGTGTTCGACGTCGCCCTGCTCGGTGCCCGGCTGACCGCCGTCGCCCGGGAACTGGGCCGCACCGAGGGGGCGCGCGGCCTGCCGCTCGGCCTCTTCGGCGCCAGCACCGGCGCGGCCGCCGCCCTGTACACCGCCGCCGAACTGGGCCCGGCGGTGCGCGCCGTGGTCTCCCGGGGCGGGCGCCCGGACCTCGCCGGGCCGGACGTCCTCGGCCGGGTGGGCGCGCCGACGCTGCTCGTGGTCGGCTCCCTGGACCCCACCGTGCTCGACCTCAACCGGCGGGCCCGGGCCCTGCTGGGCGGCGCGAGCGAGCTGGCGGTGGTGCCGCACGCGAGCCACCTGTTCGAGGAGCCGGGCACCCTCGACCAGGCCGCTGAGCTGGCCGGGGACTGGTTCCTGCGGCACCTGCCGACCATCGGCGCACCGCCCGCCGAGGGCGGGTAGCGCCAGTTGCGCAGATTTCGCGCGGGCACCGCCCGGGGGCAGCACATATTGCGCAGCCGAAGGCGGGATTTCCTGATCAGCTTGTACACATTGAGCAGTGGAAAACCGACCTGTTGCCCAACCCTCAGGACAGGAGCAAGCTCTGCGCAACCGCACCGCCCACCCGTCGCCGTGCGGCAGCGATCCACGCGATCCGCACCGGAAGGCCCCGAGCCCCCGGAAACCCCCGGAAGCCTCAACGCCGAGGCCCTGAGTGGAGGAACGAGCGATGACCCCGCAGACCCACGCCCTTGAGCTGACCCCCGAGGAGCGCGAGGCCGGCCTCGACGCCGACCAGCTGCGCCGCCTGGTCGGACTCGTCGAGCACGACCAGGCCGCCGACCCGTTCCCGGTCACCGCGCAGGACGCGGTCGTCTTCGTGGTCGGCAACGCCACCCAGACGGCCCAGTTCTACCAGGTCGTGTTCGGCATGGAGCTGGTCGCCTACTCCGGCCCGGAGACCGGCCGCCGCGACCGCAAGGCCTACGTGCTGCGCTCCGGCTCCTGCCGCTTCGTGATCAAGGGCGGCGTCCAGCCGGACAGCGCGCTGCTGGACCACCACCGCCGCCACGGCGACGGCGTGGTCGACCTCGCCCTGGAGGTCCCGGACGTCGACAAGTGCATCGAGCACGCCCGGGCCAGCGGCGCCACCGTCCTGGAGGAGCCGAACGACGTCTCGGACGAGAACGGCACCGTGCGCCGCGCGGCCATCGCCACGTACGGCGAGACCCGCCACACCCTGATCGACCGCTCCCGCTACAGCGGCCCGTACCTGCCGGGCTACGTCGTCGCCAAGAGCGGCGTCACCCACCCGGAGGGCTCGCCCAAGCGCCTGTTCCAGGCCCTGGACCACGCCGTCGGCAACGTCGAGCTGGGCCGGATGGACGAGTGGGTCCAGTTCTACAACCGGGTCATGGGCTTCGTGAACATGGCCGAGTTCGTCGGCGACGACATCGCCACCGAGTACTCCGCCCTGATGTCCAAGGTCGTCGCCAGCGGCAACCACCGGGTGAAGTTCCCGCTCAACGAGCCGGCCATCGCCAAGAAGAAGTCCCAGATCGACGAGTACCTGGAGTTCTACACCGGCCCCGGCTGCCAGCACATGGCGCTCGCCACGAACGACATCCTCACCACCGTGGACGTGCTGCGCTCGCGCGGCGTCGAGTTCCTCAACACCCCGGACGCCTACTACGACGACCCGGAGCTGCGCGAGCGGATCGGCAAGGTCCGGGTGCCGATCGAGGAGCTGAAGAAGCGCGGCATCCTGGTCGACCGCGACGAGGACGGCTACCTGCTGCAGATCTTCACCAAGCCGATCGGCGACCGGCCCACCGTCTTCTACGAGTTCATCGAGCGGCACGGTTCGCTGGGCTTCGGCAAGGGCAACTTCAAGGCGCTGTTCGAGTCGATCGAGCGCGAGCAGGACCGTCGCGGCAACCTGTGAGCGTCGGCCTACCCTGATTGACGCCGACCCTGACGGACGGTCGAGGAGGAGCACGGAGATGGCGTACTACCGGCAGCTGGGCAGCATCCCGCCCAAGCGGCACACCCAGCACCGCACCCCCGAAGGCGGGCTGTACTACGAGGAGTTGATGGGCGAGGAGGGGTTCTCCTCCGACTCGTCGCTGCTCTACCACCGGGGCATCCCCTCGGCGGTGGTCGACGCGGCGCCCTGGGAGCTGCCCGACCAGTCCACGGTGCCCAACCATCCCCTGCTCCCCCGCCACCTCAAGCTGCACGAGCTGTTCGCGGGCCAGGAGTGGAAGTCCGCGGACGTCGTCGGCAGCCGGCGGCTCGTCCTCGGCAACGGCGACGTGCGGATCTCGTACGTCGCCGCCGGGGCCCCGAGCGAGCTGTACCGCAACGGGCTCGGCGACGAGTGCGTGTACGTGGAGTCCGGCGCGGGCACGGTCGAGACGGTCTTCGGCTCGATCGAGGTCGGCCAGGGCGACTACGTGATCATCCCGCGCGCCACCACCCACCGCTGGGTGCCGTCCGGGAACGAGCCGCTGCGCGCGTACTGCATCGAGGCCAACAGCCACATCACCCCGGTCAAGCGCTACCTCTCCAAGTACGGGCAGCTGCTGGAGCACGCGCCGTACTGCGAGCGGGACTTCCGCGGGCCGGTCGGGCCGCTGGTGGTCGACACCCCCGGGGACGTCGACGTGCTGGTCAAGCACCGTGGCCCGAACGGGGTTTCGGGCACCCGCTACACCGTGCCGCACCACCCGTTCGACGTGGTCGGCTGGGACGGCTGCCTGTACCCGTACGCCTTCAACATCCGGGACTTCGAACCGATCACCGGGCGGGTCCACCAGCCGCCGCCGGCCCACCAGGTGTTCGAGGGCAACAACTTCGTGATCTGCAACTTCGTTCCCCGCAAGGTGGATTACCACCCGCTGTCGATCCCGGTGCCGTACTACCACGCCAACGTGGACAGCGACGAGGTCATGTTCTACTGCGGCGGCGACTACGCGGCCCGCAAGGGCTCCGGCATCGGCCAGGGCTCCATCTCGCTGCACCCCGGCGGGCACACCCACGGGCCGCAGCCGGGCGCGTACGAGCGCAGCATCGGCGTGGAGTTCTTCGACGAGCTGGCGGTCATGGTGGACACCTTCCGCCCGCTGGAGCTCGGCGAGGGCGGACGGGCCACCGAGGACGCCGCCTACGCCTGGACCTGGGCGGGTCGGGGGCCCGGCCGATGAGTCCCGGCACCCCCGTGTTCCCCTCCGCGGCCCCGTCGCCGATCCCGGAGTTGTTCCGCGGGCTCTTCGACGACGCGGCGGTGTTCCCCCCGGGGAACCTGCCGGTCGCCGAGGCCGTGCCCGCGCACCGCGCCCACCGCACGGCCTGGTACGCCGACGCGGTCGGCCCGTTCCTCTGCGGGGCGGGCCGGTTGGGCGACCTGGCCGCGGCGGTGGCGGGCACCGGGCCGCTCAGGGTCGGGCTGGTACTGCCGGGGGGCAGTCCCGAGCTCGGGCCGGCGCTCACCGCCGCCGCACCCTTCGAGGTCGCGGGCGTCGAGCTCGCCACCCGGGACGTGCAGGAGGCCGTGGCCGAACTGGACCGGCTGCTGCCGGTCGACGTGCCCGCCGCCGTCGAGCTGCCGCGCGAACTCCTGCGCGGGGACGACCTGGACGCCGTGCTGGACGCCCTGCTCGACAGCGCCTACCGGGCGAAGTTCCGCACCGGCGGCGTCGTCGCGGAGGCGTTCCCGGACGAGGACGAGCTGGCCGCCTTCCTCACCGGCTGCGCCCGGCGCGGCCTGCCGTACAAGTGCACGGCGGGCCTGCACAACGCCGTCCGGCACACCGACCCGGAGACCGGGTTCGAGCACCACGGCTTCCTCAACGTCCTGCTGGCCGCCCAGGAGACGGACCGCGCCGCGGCCGCCGAGGTGCTGGCCGAGCGCGACGGCGCGGTGCTGGCCAAGGCCGTCCACGCCCTGAGCGGGCACCAGGTTACGGTGATCCGCAACTCGTTCACCGCGTTCGGCACCTGCAGCGTCGCCGAACCCCTGGACGACCTGGCCGCGCTCGGCCTGCTGTCGCCCAGTCCACTCCTCCAGGAGGACCGTTGAGCACCCCCCGCAGCTGGCTGGCCAGCGCCCAGGACTCGCCGTTCGGCGTGCACAACCTGCCGTACGGCGTCTTCACCGCGGCCGACCGGCCCGGGCAGCGCCGGATCGGCGTGCGCGTCGGGGACTTCGTGCTGGACGCCGGAGCCGCCGCCCGGGCCGCCGGGGCCCCGTCGGTGCTGCTGGACGCCGACTCGCTCAACCCGCTGATGGCGGCCGGACGTTCGACCTGGACGCGGGTCCGCGCCGACCTCACCGCCTGGCTGACGGACGAGTCCTTCCGCGAGGCGCTGTCGCCCGCGCTGCTGCCGGCCGACCAGGTCGAACTGCACCTGCCGTTCGAGGTCGCGGACTACGTCGACTTCTACGCCTCCGAGCACCACGCCACCAACCTGGGCCGGATCTTCCGCCCGGGCTCGGAGCCGCTCACCCCCAACTGGAAGCACCTGCCGATCGGTTACCACGGGCGGGCGGGCACCGTCGTGGTGTCCGGCACGCCGGTGGTGCGTCCGCACGGACAGCGCAAGGCTCCCGCCGACGCCGCGCCGGCCTTCGGGCCGACCCGCCGACTGGACATCGAGGCCGAGGTCGGCTTCGTCGTCGGCACGCCGTCCGAGCTGGGCCGGCCGGTCGTGCTGGACGACTTCCGCGAGCACGTGTTCGGCGTCTGCCTGCTCAACGACTGGTCGGCGCGCGACATCCAGGCCTGGGAGTACGTGCCGCTCGGCCCCTTCCTGGGCAAGTCCTTCGCGACCTCGGTCTCGCCGTGGATCGTGCCGCTGGACGCCCTGCAGCACGCCCGGGTCGCCCCGCCGGAGCGCGACGTCGAGCCGCTGGCGTACCTGGACGACCGCGGCGGCGAGCCGTGGGGGCTGGACCTGGCCATGGAGGTCCGGCTGAACGGGCACCTGGTCTCGCGCCCGCCGTTCGCGTCCATGTACTGGACGGCGCAACAGCAGCTGACCCACATGACCGTCAACGGCGCCTCGCTGCGCACCGGCGACCTGTTCGCCTCGGGGACGGTCAGCGGGCCGGAGCCGGACACCCGGGGCGCGCTGATCGAGCTGACCTGGAACGGCGAGGAGCCGCTCAAGCTGCCGGACGGGACGACCCGGACCTTCCTGGAGGACGGCGACGAGGTCGTCATCACGGCGACGGCCCCGGGGCCGGACGGCGCGCTGGTCGGCTTCGGCGAGGTCGCGGGGCGGGTGCGGGGCTGACGGGCGACAGACGTCACGTGACAACTGACAGCTGACAACTGACGGATTTCAGATGATGAAATCTGTCAGCTGTCAGCTGTTCGCCGTCTACAGCCCCGCGCCGCCCGTCGCGTCGACGACCCGCCCGGTGACCCAGCGCGCGTCCTCCGAGGCCAGGAAGGCGACGATGTCCGCGATGTCCTCCGGCTGCCCGACCCGGCCGAGCGCGGCGAGCGAGGCCGCATGCGCCTCCGCCGCCGGATTGCCGCGCAGCCAGCCCGCGTTGACGTCGGTGTCCACCACACCGGGCGCGACCGAGTTGGCGGTGATGCCGCGCGGGCCGAGCTGCTTGGCGAGGTTGAGCGTGAAGGTGTCGAGCGCGCCCTTGGTCGCGCCGTAGGCGATGATCTCCGGCATCGCGAGCCGGGCCGCCCCGCTGGACACGTTGATGATCCGCCCGCCGTCCCGCAGCCGCTCCAGCCCGTGCTGCACCACGAAGAACGGCGCCCGGACGTTCACCGCGAACACCTCGTCGAAGCCCTCCTCGGTCAGCGTCGCGAGGTCCGAACTGCGCCCGATCCCGGCGTTGTTCACGATGATGTCGACCCCGCCGCCGGGCGCGTGCGCCCCGACCTCCGCGTCGAAGGCCGCCCACAGCGCGGCCGCGTCGCCGTGCCGCCCCAGTTCGGCGCGCAGCGCGAAGGCCCGCCCGCCGTGGGCCCTGATCCCCTCGACCACCTCCCGCGCCGCCGCCTCGTCCCGGGCGTAGCCCACCGCGACGGTGGCGCCGTCCCGCCCGAGCCGGCGGGCGATGGCCCGGCCGATCCCCCTGCTGCCGCCGGTGACCAGCGCCACCTTGCCGCGGAGCCCGTACCCGCCCGTGCTCGACCCCATGACCGAGTCCCCTCCTGTTGCGCCGAGTTGCATCCCGGCATTTCTTGAGCGATCGCTCAATAAAGAAGCTAGCACACACTTCTTGAGTGACTGCTCTAAAATCCATCCCATGACCGAGGCCGCGACACCCGACAGCACCGCCACCGGCCCGGCGCCCCGCGCCCGGCGCGGCCGCCCGCCGGCCTTCGACCGGGAGGAGGCGCTGACGGCGGCCACCCGGCTGTTCTGGGAACGCGGCTACGAGGCGACCTCGGTCACCGACCTCACCACCGCGATGGGCATCCGCCCCGGCAGCCTCTACGCCGCCTTCGGCGACAAGCGCACGCTCTTCGAGGAGGTCGTCCGCCGTTACGGGCACTCCCCGGTCGGCGCGTTCGTCGGCGTCGCACTGGCCGAGGAGGCCTGCGCCCGCGCGGCCTTCGCCCGCATCCTGCGCGAGGCAGCCGCGATCTACCCGGACCCCTCCCACCCGGCGGGCTGCCTGGTGATCACCGCCGCCACCAACGTCAGCCCGCAGGACGCCGGGATCCAGGCGCAGCTGCGCGAGCTGCGCAACGCCAACCGGCGGGTCTTCGAGGAGCGGCTGCGCACCGCCCGGCAGGACGGCGAACTGCCGCCCGGGGCCGACCCGGAGGCGCTGGCCGGGTACTTCGCCACGGTCATCCAGGGCATGTCCCAGCAGGCCCGCGACGGCGCCACCGCCGAGGAGCTGGCCCGCACCGCCGAACTCGCTCTGCGCGCCTGGCCGTGACCGCCGGACCGCCCCGGCCCCGGCGACCGGGAAGGCCTCGTGATCACAACGCCCCACCCGCCCCGGTACCGTGGACGGCGGAAGGCGAGATCACCGAGGGGACGGGAGCGGTTCCGATGGGCGCAGAGACGAGCGCGGCGGCGGAGGTCCTGGCGGTCCTGGACGGCGACGGCGGCCTCGGCCGGATCACGCTGAACCGCCCGCGGGCCCTCAACTCGCTGACCCACGGCATGATCACCGCGATCCGCACGACCCTGGACGCCTGGGCCGCCGACGACCGGGTGCGCGCCGTCGTCCTGACCGGCGCCGGGGAGCGCGGCCTGTGCGCGGGCGCGGACCTCCGGGCGATGCACGCCGACGTCACCGCCGGCGGGGCCGGTACCCGCGCCTTCTTCCGCGACGAGTACCGGCTGAACGCCCTGATCGCCCGCTACCCGAAGCCGTTCGTCGCCGTCCTGGACGGCATCACCATGGGCGGCGGCATCGGCCTGTCCGCCCACGCCGCTGTGCGGATCGTCACCGAGCGCTCCGTGATCGCGATGCCGGAGACCCGGATCGGACTCGTCCCGGACGTCGGCGGCAGCCTCCTGCTCGCCCGCGCCCCCGGCGAGTTGGGCACCCACCTCGGTCTGACCTCCGCCTCGATGGGCCCCGCCGACGCGCTGCTGTGCGGCTTCGCGGACCACTTCGTCCCGTCCGCGCGGCTGCCCGAGCTGTTCGACGCCCTCGCCGACAGCGCCGACCCGGCCGCGACCGTCGCCGCCCAGGCCGAGCCCGCACCGCCCATCGGATCCGCAGCCTCGACTGCCGCCGCAGCCGCCGGGCTCGCCGGGCAGCGTGACTGGATCGACGCCTGCTACGCGGCCGACACCGTCGAGGAGATCGTCGAGCGCCTGCTCGACTCCGGGGTGCCGGAGGCGAAGGAGTCCGCCGAGCTGATCCTCGGGAACTCCCCCACCGCCGTCAAGGTCACCCTGGCCGCGCTGCGCCGGGCCCGTACCCTGCCCTCGCTGGAGGCCGCGCTCGACCAGGAGTACCGCATCTCCTGCGCCGCGCTGGACGGTCCCGACCTGGCCGAGGGCATCCGCGCCCAGGTGATCGACAAGGACCGCGCCCCGCAGTGGTCGCCGCGCACCCTGGCCGGGGTGACGGCGGCCGACGTCGCGCGCTTCCTCGCCCCGCGCGAGGACGACGAGCTGGGCCTGGCCTGAGCGCGCCCGACCCCCACCGCGCCGACCCCGCCGACTCCTGTGCCCCCGACTCCTGTGACCGCGACTCCCGTGACCCCGCCGACCCGACCCTGACCCGAGAGCCTGGAGAACGCCATGAGCCACCCGACGCCGACCACGCCGGCGCCGGCCGCGACGGCGCCGGCCGCGACGGCGCCGGCCGCGACGGCGCCGGCCGGGAACACCGACCCGCTGTCCCGAGTGCCGCTCGGCGAGCAGGTGCGCGGACTGCTGCTGGAGGGCCTGCTGGGCGGCCGCTGGCAGCCCGGGGACCGGATCGTCGAGCGCCGCCTGGCGGCCGAGTTGAACGTCAGCCAGGCGCCGGTGCGCGAGGCGCTGCGCTCGCTGCAAACCCTCGGACTGCTGGACGCCGAACCGAACCGGGGCGTCCGGGTGCGCGAGATCGGCCCGGCGGAGCTGCGCGAGGTCCACCAGGTACGGGCGGCTCTGGAGCGGCCGGCCGCCGAGGCGGCGGTGGTCCGACTGGCCGGGGACACCCGGGCGTTGGAACGGCACGCCGAGCTGACGGCGGCGGCCGCCGCAGCCGGTGACACCCTCGGGCAGGCCCGGCACGGGGTGGCGTTCCACCGGGAGATCGTCGCGGCCTCCGGGAACGGAACGCTGCTGCGGACCTGGGAGGGCCTGGGCGTCGAGGTGTGGACGGTGCTGTCGCTGCACCGGGTCCGGCCGGAGCTGCACGAGAACGCCGCCGACCACCTGCCGTTGATCGAGGCCTTCCGGCGGCGGGATCCGGAAGTCGGGCGGCTGCTCGCGGAGCACGTCCTGGAGTACGCCGACCGCTCCGCCTGAGCGCGCCGGTGAACGGGGAACCACCCGTGTCCCAGCTCGACCGGCTTCACGGCCAGCAGCTCCGGCTCGACGTGCCCCCGCAGCCGGACACCCCGTACGCACGGCGTCCGGTCCCGACCTCCTCGCCACTCCGCGGACCGGCCACCCGGTCTGGTGACCGGCGTCTCGCATACCAAGACTGGCGCGGGACCGGGCACGTCGTAGATCGTTGGGTGGTCAGGGCGCGCCCGCGCGGCGCCGCGCAGTGGAACGGCCGAGCAGCGGAACGGCCAAGCAGCGGAATGGGAGTACGGCGATGACCGAGACCGAGGGCTACGAGACGATCCTGGTCGAGCGCAAGGGTCGGGTCGGGCTGATCACGCTCAACCGGCCCAAGGCGCTCAACGCGCTGAACACCCAGCTGATGAACGAGGTGGTGGCCGCCGCCACCGCGTTCGACCGGGACCCGGAGATCGGCTGCCTGGTGATCACCGGCTCGGAGAAGGCCTTCGCGGCCGGCGCCGACATCAAGGAGATGCAGGGCAACCGGTTCCCGGACGTCTACCTGGACGACTGGCTGGGCCCTTGGGACCGCCTCGGCGCGCTGCGCAAGCCCGTGGTCGCGGCGGTGGCCGGGTTCGCACTGGGCGGCGGCTGCGAGCTGGCGATGATGTGCGACATCCTGATCGCGGCCGACACCGCGAAGTTCGGGCAGCCGGAGATCAAGCTCGGGGTGCTCCCCGGCATCGGCGGCTCCCAGCGCCTCACCCGTGCCATCGGCAAGGCGAAGGCGATGGACCTGTGCCTGACCGGCCGGATGATGGGCGCCGAGGAGGCCGAGCGGGCCGGGCTGGTCGCCCGGATCGTCCCGGCCGACCAGTTGCTCACCGAGGCGCTGGCCACCGCCGAGACCGTCGCCGGGATGTCCACCACGGCGGCGGTGATGCTCAAGGAGAGCGTCAACCGCGCCTTCGAGACGACGCTCGCCGAGGGCGTCCGCTTCGAGCGCCGGCTGTTCCACGCGGTGTTCGCCACGGCGGACCAGAAGGAGGGCATGGCAGCCTTCGCCGAGAAGCGGGCGCCGAAGTTCGAGAACCGCTGACGGTGGCGTTGCGGCCGGCATAGCGGCCGATGCTGTAGCCGGCGTAGAGACAGCTGACAGCGAACAGATTTCATCATCTGAAATCTGTTCGCTGTCAGCTGTTTGCTGTTACTTGTCAGTTGTTACCTGTCCGCCGGCAGGCGGCAGGCGGCAGGCGGCAGGCGGCAGGCGGCAGGCGGCAGGCGGCAGGCGGCAGGCGGCAGGCGGCAGCTGCCGACCGTCACCCCTCCTCGACCAGCACCGTGTTCAGCCTCGCCAACCCGATGCGGGTGGCGGCCACCACGATGCGGTCGCCCGGGGCCAGCCGCCGGGTGCGGTCCGCGAAGCCCCAGTGCAGCTGGTTGCTGCGGGCGAAGCGGACGGCGATCACCCGGACGCCGCCCGGGTCCTCCAGGTCGTGCCGGTTCAGACCGATCAGCCCGCTGCCGTCCTCCACCGTCAGCTCCGCGATCAGCAGCACGTGCCGGAACACCGAGAGCGTCCCGCGCACCTCACTGCCCATCAGTGCGGCGGCGAAGGCGGGCGCGGCCAGGTAGGAGACCGAGCGGGAGGCCGCGTTGTCCAGCGTCCTGTAGAAGTGGCCGGCGAAGTTGTCGTCGAACAGCCGGACCACCACCCGGACGTCGGGGTTGCCGTGGCGCGCCTCCAGCGCCGCCTCCAGGTTGGTGGCGTCGTCCCCGCTGACCGCGACCACCGCCCGGCTGTGCTTCAGCCGGGCCCGGCGCAGCTGCTCCTCGAACGGTCCGTCGCCCAGCACCACCGGGATGCCGAGCGCCCGGGCGGCGGCGATGCCGCGGGCCTGCGGGTCCCGCTCCATGCAGACCACCGGCACGCCCATCTCGTGCAGCAGGGTCGCGACCCGGGTGCCGACGTTGCCGAGCCCGACCACGATCACGTGGTCCCGGGTGCCCGCGCTCGGGTTGCGGGGCAGTCCGCGCCGCCCGGAGCCGAGCACCTCGACCGCGATGGCGGTGGCGACCGGCGCGAAGGTGATCCCGCAGATGGTGATCACCACTTGGGCGACCCGCTGCCAGAGGCCGCCCGTCCCCGTCCCGGCGGCGATGTCGGCCTGCTGGTCGGGCTGGGCGGCGCCGGCCAGGTCGAGCAGGGAGATGTAGACGGTCCAGCCGAAGTCCCGGCTGAGGTACCAGAGCACACTGAAGGCCATCAGCACCGCGGCGAGCGCGGTGAGCAGCACCAGCCGCATCCGGGCGCTGGTGAAGAAGCGCATGGTGTCGAGCAGCCGCCAGCGCAGTCGGCGCACCCAGTTGGTCGGCTCCCGGGGTTCCATCCTGATCGCCTGCAACGCCGCGATCCCGCCGGGCGGCGTCTCCGCTCCGGGCTCACCCTCGGTCCCAACCTCGGTTCCGGCCTCGCTTCCGACCTCGCTTCCGACCTCGGTCCCGACCTCGCTTCCGGCTCCGGGCTCGGGTCCGGATTCCGGCCCGGGATCGGTCCCGGGCGCCGGCACCGACTCCGACCCCGACCCCGTCCCCGTCCCCGACACCGGCCCCCGCTCCGGCGCCGCTTCGCGCAGCGCCCCGCCCGGCCGGACCGGCCCGTCGTCGCCGAACTCACGGGCGAGCCGGACGAATTCGGCCGAGTCGCCCTCCTGCTCGGGCAGCAGTCGGATCTTGCTGAGGTCCTGCCGGTCGATGTGGTCGGCGACCACGCAGATCCGGTCCGAGGTGATGGCGTCGTCGAAAGCGATGTGCAGGTAACGGCCACCGATCTCGACCGAGTTGGGCCGTCCGAGCGCGGCGGCCGCGAAGGCCGGGGCGGCGGTGGCCGAACCGGAGAGCGCGGCCCCGTTCCTGAGAAGCCGTTCGATGTTCTCGCCGAGGCGCTGGTTGAACATCCGGAAGACGATCCGGATGTCCGGGTTGTGGCCCTGGGCGCTGAGCGCGGCGTGGATGTTCTCCTGGTCGCTGCCCTCGACCAGGGCGAGGCCCCGGGCGGTGCCGATGGACACCGCACGCAGCGCCTCCTCGGTGATGTTCGGATACTCGACGACGGCCGCGACGCCGGCGATCTGCTCGATCTGCGGTGCGTGGTCGCGGGTGCGATCGGTGACCAGGACGACGACCGGGACTTCGTAGTGCTCGACGAGCTCCAGGATCAGCCGGTGGGCCAGTGCGTTGCCCCCGCAGACGATGTAGTGCTGGCTGATCGGCTCGACCGGAGGGGTCCCCCACCCTTCAGAAGTCATACCGCCGGATGATATCGACGAAAAGTGTCCGGAGGATGTCATTCCGGCAGCCGAGCGGCATCACTCGAACGTACGTACCCAGCGTGCGGACTGACGACGGCACACGGAGGCTGAGGCCGTTCTCTGCCCCCCGACCCCGAGGAGTACGCCGCCGTGGCCCCTCCGATCATCACCCCCGACGGCACCCCGGTGCAGGGCCCGCTCGGCCTGCTCGCCAAGGCCGCCTGGCAGGTCCTGCTGGCCGCCGGCGTCGCCTCGCTCGCCCTGGGGATCGTCGTCTTCGCCTGGCCTCGCGAGACCCTGCTGGTGGTGGGCGTCCTGTTCGGCCTCTACCTGCTGGTCATCGGCATCGTGCAGTTGGTCGCCGCGTTCGGCACCCACACCACCACCGCGCTGCGGGTGCTGGCCTTCATCAGCGGCGCGATCAGCGTGCTGCTCGGACTGCTCTGCTTCCGCAGCGCCGTGCAGTCGCTGCTGCTGCTCGCGCTCTGGATCGGGATCGGCTGGCTGTTCCGCGGTATCACCCAGCTCGCCGCCGCGATCTCCGACCCGCTGATGCCCGCCCGCGGCTGGCAGGCCTTCGCGGGCGTGGCCAACACCCTGGCCGGTGTGCTGCTGATGGTCTGGCCGGTCGGCTCGATCACGGCGCTGACCGTGCTGGCCGGGTGCTGGCTGGTGGTCCTGGGCGTGGTCGAGATCGCGACCGCCATCCAGGTCCGCGGCCGGGCCAAGCAGATCCCGTCCGGGGTCTGACGCGCCGCCGCCCGTCCGGAGGCCGCCACCGACCGAGTCCCGCGCTACGCGCCACCCCGCTACGGGCGGGGCGCGTAGCCGAGCCGGAAGGTGGCGGCCTCCAGCCGTGCCGGGTCCAGCCGCACCTCGGTCAGCCGCTCGGCGAGCGCGAACGCGGCCTCGGTGTGCAGGTCGCCGCGCTCGCCGTCCAGCCGGAAGCCACAAGCCGTCAGCAGCTCGGGGACGCCTGGGGCGTCGGCGTCCGTACCGTGCCGCTGGTCGGCGAAGAGCGGCTCGAACTGCAGCCGGCAGGCGCCCTGCTCCCACCAGTTGAAGTGGTCCACGGCGTTGGCGTTCCGGAAGTGCGAGACCAGCCGGGTGCCCTCGGCGAGGCGGGCGATGACCTGGGGCAGGCTGCCGAGGTAGCCGTACGGCTCGACCGCGAGCGCCCAGCCGTCGAGTTCGGTGACGGCGACGAGCAGCCGGTCCTCGTCCAGGTCGAACAGCTCCTCGTCCTCCCCGTCGTCGAAGGTCTCCCAGACGGCGACCACCGCTTCCAGCCCGGTCACCGCCCGGCCGGTCAGGGCGTCGAAGCGGCGCAGCAGTTCGTCGGCGGCCGTCCGCTGGACCTGGGTGAGGCAGTAGGCCTCGCCCAGGACGGGGTAGCGCTGTTCGAACCAGGTGTAGTCGGTGGCGTGTGCGGCGGTCATGCGGTGATGCTGTCAGACCCCACCGACAGCCGGCGCCCCGGCCCCGTGATCGGTCCGCCGCCCCGGCGGCTCAGCGCCAGACCGGCGCGTCCGTCCCCCAACGCCCGGGCGGGGTGTCCCAGTCGGTGGGTGCGCCGGCGTAGCCGATCGGCGGCAGGGCGTACCGCAGCCGCCCGTACGCCGAGTCGGTCTCGGTGAGCCAGCGCGCCGCCTCGTACCGGCCGGCATCCCGGCGCGGCGGGTCCGTCGGCTCGGCGGGGATGCCGTGCAGCAGCCAGGAGGCCGTGCCGGCGAAGGAGAAGCGCAGGTGGCGGCCGCCGGGGCGGTGGGTGCGCTGCTCGGTGAGGGCGCGCAGCACGGCGGCGGCGAGGAGGTAGCCGGTGCCGTGGTCGAGGGCCTGGGCGGGCAGCGCGCCGGGGTGGCCGTCGGGGCCGGCCTCGTGGGCGGCGATGCCGACGCCGGCCTGGACCAGGCTGTCGAAGCCGCGGCGGCCGGCCCACGGACCGGTCCAGCCCCAGGCGCAGATCTGGGCCAGGATCAGGTCGGGCCGGCGGGCGAACAGCGCTTCGGGGGCCAGCCCGAGGGCGTCGAGCGAGCCGGGGCGGTAGGCGTTGACGACGACGTCGGCGGTGTCGAGCAGTCGCTCGAAGGTGGCGCGATCGGCCGGGTCAGCGAGGTCCAGGCGGGTGGAGCGCTTGCCGAAGCCGGTGTCGGTGTGGGCGTCCTCGGCCTCGGGCAGCCGGGGCGAGTCGATCCGCAGCACGTCGGCTCCGAGCAGGGCGAGGGTACGGGTGGCGACCGGTCCGGAGATCACCCGGCTGAGGTCGAGGACCCGGATCCCGGCGGCGGGCCGGTCCGCCGGGGCGGCGGCGAGCGGGCGGGCCGACGCGGTGCCGATCTCCCTGCGCTCCACAAGGGGGTGTACGGACGCACGCACCGGCGCGACCGCTACCGCGAGCGCCCCCGCCTCGTACGCGCGCTCCTGCACCTGCTCGCCCGGCAGCTTGCCGAGCGCCTCGGCAAGTTGCTCGGGCCCGGCGTCGGGGGCGAGGTCCAGGACGGCGAGCAGCCGGTCGCGGTGGTGCGGGTAGTTGGCGTGGGTGCGGATCCAGCCGTCGGCGGTGCGCCAGAAACCGGAGAGCGGGGCGAAACCGACCGGCTTGCGGCCGTCGATCTCCAGGTGCCGCTCGCTGACGAAGGAGGTGGCGACCGCCCCCTCGTCCACCCGGACCGCGGGGACGGCCCCGCCGCCGCGGTGCGCGGCGAGTTCGGCCGCCGCCAACGAGCAGGCGGCCACGGTGGCCCGGGCGAGCCGGCCCACCGGGAGGCCGGAGGGCAGGCCGTCCCTCGGACCGTGGAAGGCCACCCGGTCCAGTAGGTCGGCCGGGCCGCCCAGGGCGGCCCAGACATCGGCGGTGGGGCGGTCGGCGGGCCCGTGCTCGGACGGTGTCGGACGATCGGTCATGCCGGGCATTGTGCTCCGCATCCGGCGTGCTCGCCGTGACGCAGGCCACCGCGCACTGCCGTACACCGCCGCACGCCACCGCGCGTCGCCCCACACGGCCGCGCGCCGGCAGCGGCCCGCACCCCGTCCGACGGCCCCGCCGGGCTGGATTCCCTTAGCTGGGTGTAGATCTGACGGGCAGTCGGGTGGACGTCCGCCGGGGCGCGCGACCGCCGGATAGGGTGCGAACGGCGGCCGACTCGGCCACCGCACGGGGCTGAGCCGCAAGGGGGCCACATGCACACGATCCGCCGTCTCGACCTGGGCTACATCGTCCGGCCGGCCACCGAGGTGGGCGGCCCCGAACCGCGGGTGGAGCCGGTGCTCGCGTACCTGGTCCGGAGCCCGGACGGGCTGCTGCTGTTCGACACCGGGATCGGCGCCGGCTCGCCGGAGACCGAGGCCCACTACCGGCCGGTCCGCCGCCCGCTGCCGGAGGCGCTCGCCGCAGCCGGCGTCGCGGTCGCGGACATCGACCTGGTGGTCAACTGCCACCTGCACTTCGACCACTGCGGCGGCAACCCGCTGTTCGCCGGGACGCCGGTCCTGGTCCAGGCCGGCGAACTGGCCGCCGCCCGGCGCGGCGGCCACACCATCGACGGGCTGGTCGACTTCCCCGGCGCCGTGCACCGCGAGCTCGACGGCGAGGTGGAGGTCTGGCCCGGCGTCCGGGTGCTGCCCACCCCCGGGCACACCGCCGGTCACCAGTCCCTGCTGGTCGAGCGGCTGGGTGACTGCACGGTGCTGCTGGCCGGGCAGGCGTACGACTTCGCCTCCGAGTACGGGCAGGCGGTGCTGGCGCGGCAGGCGGCACGGGAGGGGGTCGCGGCGCCGCTGCCCGGTTACCGGCCCTGGCTGGACCAGGTCACGGAGCACGCGCCGCGGCAGGTGATGTTCGCGCACGACCACGCGGTGTGGGAGCTGTCCGTCTAGCGCCGATGGTCCCGGCCGGCCCCGGCTGGCCCCGGCTGTTTCCGACCGGTTCCGGCCGGCTCCGACCGGCTCCGACGGAACGGCAATGGAAACGGCAGGGGCGCAGCGGGCCCGGCTGGATCAGAAGGTGAAGCGCAGCGAGCGGACCCGGTGGTCGAAGCTGGACGGGGCGAGCACCGGCTCGCCGACCGACCGCGCCCCGGGCAGCCGGGTGAACAGCTCGCGGAACAGCGCCTTCATCTCCTGCCGGGCCAGGTGCGCGCCGAGGCAGTAGTGCGGTCCGCCCCCGCCGTAGCCGAGGTGGGGGTTGGGGGTGCGGCTGATGTCGAAGGCCTCCGGGTCGGGGAAGACGGTCTCGTCCCGGTTCGCCGAGCCGTAGTACAGCGCGACCTTCTCCCCCGCCCGCAGCAGCGGGCCGCCCGGGCCGCCCAGCTCGTGGTCGACGGCGACGGTCCGGCGGAACTGGACGATCGGCGTGGAGTGGCGGACGATCTCGTCCACCGCGCCGTCGAGCCGTCCGTCCAGGTCGGCCAGCAGCAGTGCGCGCTGCCCGGGGTGCACGGTCAGCAGGTGCAGCCCGTGGGCGAGCGCGTTGCGGGTGGTCTCGACTCCGGCGACCAGCAGCAGGGAGAAGAAGGCGCCCAGCTCGCGGCCGGTGAGCCGGCGGCCGTCCAGGTCGGCGGTGACCAGGGCGGAGATCAGGTCCTCGGCGGGTCGGCGGCGGCGCTCGCGGCCGATCGCGGCGACGATGCCCTGCATCCGGGCGAGCGCCGCCAGCCCGCGCCCGGGCATCCGGAACCGGCGGCGCAGCGGGCGGCCCACGCCGACGTCCTCGGAGGTGCGGTTGACCAGTTCGAGGATGGTGCGGCGGGGGCGCTCCGGGACGCCCATCATGGTGCAGATCACCTGGAACGGGAGTTCGCCCGCGACCGCGCCGACGAAGTCCTCCGGCCGCTCGCGCTCGACCCCGTCCACCAGGGCGGCGGAGATGCGCCGGACGTCCTCCTCGACCCGGCCGAGCAGGCGCGGGGTGAAGGCCCGGGAGACGATCCGGCGCAGTTGGGCGTGCCGGGGGTCGTCGAGGTTGACCATCGAGTCGCCGAACAGCAGCCGCACCCACCGGGCCGGTTCGGGGGTGGTGACGCCGGGGCCGGAGCGGAACACGGCGGAGGTGCGGCTGGCCTCGACCACGTCGGCGTGCCGGACCAGGGCGTGGAAGCCCCGGCCGGTGGCACGGTCGCCGAAGTAGACCGGGGCGGGACGGCGGCGCAGTTCGGCGAAGGCGGCGGCGCGGGCGGGGGCGGGCAGCTGCCAGAAGCGGGGGTCGGCGAGGTCGGGGGTGCCTGGCGTCGGGGTGCCGAGCTCGGTCGGGGTACCGGGCTGCGTCGGGGTACCGGGCTGCGTCGGGGTGTCCATGGCCGTGCCTCCTGTTTCCGGTGCTTACGGTCTCCGGCGCTCACGGTCTCCGGCGGTTCCGGTGCCCGGCCGTTCCGGTGCCTCCGCTCGGGCGCCGTCCAGCGCCTCCGCTCGGAATCGTTCCGAATCGTTCGGACTGACCCCGATTCGTTCCGGCACGCACGATCCGTGGCCGAGTGTGCACTTTTAGTGAGCAGGAGGTGCGTGTGTCAAGCCGGATCGATTACTGCGTGAAACCGTGCTACAAGCGGCTGATCCGCCGACCTGACGGGCCGGGCATGTTCTCACGGACCGGAACCGGCCATCACCGGAGGGTGCGGTACGGGCGGGCCGTGGCGGGTGCGACGATGAGTGCCATCGTGATGACCGACCGGATCCGCCTGCTGCGCGCCGCGGTCTTCGCCGCGCTGTGCGTGGCGCTGGCCGCCACGGCGCACGTCGCCATGGCCGGGGCCGGAGCCTCCCCGCCGGTACTGCTCGGCGCCTTCGGGGCCGTCCTCGCACTGACCTGGCTGCTGGCCGGGAAGCGGCGCGGACTCGGGGTGATCAGCGTCTGGATGGTCGCGGCGCAGAGCGCGCTGCACCTGCTGTTCGAACACGCCGGGACGCTCGGCCGCGGCGGCGGTGGCCTCCGGCAACTGGCCGGCACGGACTGGGCCGCGCTGCTGCTCTGCAACCCGGACCGGACCGCCGGTGGGCTCTCCCCCGTCGAGCTGGCGCGGATGGCCGGCATCGACCCGGACGTGCCGCCGGCCGCCGACCGTCTGCACCCGATGGCCGGGATGCACCACGGGACGGCGGGGCCGGCCGATGGAACGGCCATGGACGTGGGGCTGCCCGGGATGACCGGCACGTCGCACGTCATGCCGACGGGGGCCGCCCACGGGATGACCGGCGGGATGTCTCCCGGAACGTCCGATGGGATGACCGATGGGATGACCGGCGGAATGGCGCACGGGATGTCCCACGGCATGTCGCCGGGGATGGCCCTCGCCCACCTGCTGGCGGCGCTCGCCTGTGCGCTGCTGCTCTGGCGCGGCGATGCCGCGCTGGTCCGGGTCTTCGAGTTGCTCGCCGCGCTCGGGGGCGTCGTCGCGGGGGCGCTACTGCTCCCGCTGCTGACGCTGGCCGCGCGGCCCTTCGGGCACCGGCCGCCGGCCGCGCCCCGGTCGGCCGACCGGCCGGCCCGGCTGCCCCGGTCGGTGCTGCTCACGCATGCCGTGGTCCGGCGCGGGCCGCCGGCGTTCGCCCTCGCCTGCTGACGCGCCCGACGCGCTCCTCCCCCTCCGGCCGGACTCCGGCCGCCTGCCGGGACCGCGGCGTCGGGTAGGTCGCCCTGCCGCGCCGTCGTGCCCCGCGCCGTCACTCCAGTGCCGTCGCGCCCCGCACCGCCGCGCCGACAGGGCTCGGGCCCGGGCCCGCGTCCGCCGCCATCCCCACGGGAGGTGCGGCGCGCCACGCGGCCGGCCCATGGACGCCTGCGGTGCCGCCGTGCGCGGCACCGCCCCTCGCCTTCCCCACGGGACCTTCCCATGCCTCACTTCGACCGCGCACCGGTTCCCACCGGCGCCAGCGTCCTACCGCTCCGGTGCCTCCGGCACGTTGCCCGGACCGCCCAGACCCGGACCGCCCAGACCCGGACCGTCCAGACCCAGCCGGGCCGACAGCCCGGCCGCCCACTCCGGTGCGGGCCCCTCGACGGCGGCGGCCCGTACCTGGGCGCGCAGGCGGTCGGCACGGTCCAGCCAGTCCCGGCAGCCGGTGCAGCGCGCCAGGTGCTTGTCCAGCCGGGCACCGGGCAGGCCACTCGGTTCGCCGTCGAGCCGGGCGGACAGAGCGGTACGGAACTGCGCGCATCTCATACCACCATCGTCCTGCATGGCGATCAGGCCGGGGCCGGCCGGGTCGGCGGCCGCCGTGGATGACGACCAGCTCACCGCGCTCGCGCTGACCGCCCGCTCGGGCCGGGCGGCGGACGTCGAGGCCTTCGTCCGGGCGACCCAGCGGGACGTCTGGCGCTTCGTCGCCCACCTCACCGACGTCCAGTCCGCGGACGACCTCGCCCAGGAGACCTTCCTGCGGGCGCTGCGCGGGCTGCCCGCCTTCGCCGGCCGCTCCTCGGCTCGCACCTGGCTGCTGTCGATCGCCCGGCGCACCGTGATCGACCGGTACCGGATGGCCGCCGCCCGGCCGCGCTGCGCCGCACTGCCGGACTGGCAGGAGGCGGCGGAACGGCAGGGCGGTACCCCGGCGGCCGGGTTCGAGGACGGGATCGCCCTCGGGGACCTGCTCGAACGGGTGCCCGCGCAGCGGCGGGAGGCCTTTGTACTGACCCAGGTGGTCGGCCTGAGCTACGCCGAGGCGGCCCAGGTCGCCGGCTGCCCGGTCGGCACCGTCCGCTCGCGGGTCGCCCGGGCGCGGGAGGAGTTGATAGCGCGCCTGCGGGCGGCCGAGGCCGGGGAGCTCGCGGCGGCCTGCTGAGCGGCGCCCTGCGCCGCCGAGTGGGGGGCGGCGGTGGGCGGCGGTGGGCTGCGGGGCACGCCGGGGCACGCGGACAACTGACGGCGAACAGATTTCAGATGACAGATGACAGATTTCAACTTCTGTCATCCGTTCGCCGTCGGCCGCCCGTCCGGAAAAATCCCCCAAGTGTTCGGAACCGGAGCCCTCCCGCCCCCGACTGCTGTACCGGACGCCGCCGCCGAGGCGGTGCCGGTACGGCAACGGGGGAACGGAGGACCTTCATGCGCGCACAAGACCCCTCGCCCACCGCTCATCTGATCACCGGTCAGATCGGACCGGTGGACCGGTGGAGCCTGGTCGTTGCCGCCGGACTGCTCTCGTTCGTCGCGATGCTCGACATGAACGTGGTCAACCTGGCACTCACCGATCTCGCCGCCGGCCTGCACGTCTCCGCCGGGGTCGCCCAGTGGGCCGCGCTCGGCTACCAACTCCCCCTGATAGCCCTGCTGTTGCCCGCAGGCCGGTGGCTGGACCAGGTCGGCACCCGACCAGCGCTGCTGCTCGCGGTCAGCTGCTTCGCGAGCTGCAGCGTGCTGGCCGCCCTCGCCCCGTGGGCGAGCTGGCTGATCGCGGCGCGGCTGCTGCAAGGCGCCTTCGGGGCCGTGCTGTTCGTGCTGATGCCGGTGCTGGCCGCGACCTCCGTCCGGCCCGAGCTTCGCGGGCGGGCGATGAGCGTGCCCGCGACGCTGGGGCCGCTGGGCGCCGTCACCGGCCCGGTGCTCGGTGGCCTGCTGCTGGACCACTTCGGCTGGCGGGCGGTCTTCCTGGTCAAGCTGCCGGTCTGCCTGGTCGCCGTCCTGATCGTGCGCCGGTACGCCCCGCGCAGCGGTCGGCTGCGCCTGCCCGAACGGGGTTCGATCGGCGACGCCGCCCTGATCGGCGCGGCGATGGCCGCCGTCCTGCTGGGCCTCACCCTCACGCCGACCGCCCCGCAGTGGCTGCTGCTCGCGCTGCCCGCCGCACCGCTGGTGCTGCTGTGGCTGCGCCGCCCGGGCGGGCGGCCGGTCGCCGAGGTGCTGCGGGCCGCCGGCACCACCGGGGTGAACGCCTCGGTGCTGGCGCTCGCCGCCGGTTTCGCGGCCTGCCAGTACCTGCTGGTCCAACACCTGCGCGGCCCGCACGGCGAGAGCGCCACCGCCACCGCGCTGACCATGCTGGCCTTCCCGCTCGGCATGGTGCTGGCCGGACGGGTCGGCGGGCGGCTGGCGGACCGCTGGGGCGCCCGACCGACGGCGCTCACCGGCGCCGCCGTCACCACCTGCGGCCTGGCGCTGCTCGTCCCGGTGGACACCGGCTGGTCCAGCGTGGACATCGCCGCCCGGCTCGCCCTGGCCGGCGCCGGCATGGGCCTCAACGGCGGCCCGACCCAGGCGCTGGTGATGACCGCCTCCCCCCGCGGGAAGCTCGCCACCGCCGGCTCCGCTGTCCAGCTCTCCCGCAGCCTGGGCTTCGCCCTCGGCCCGGCCCTGGCCACCGCCGCCGCCCTGGCGGGCGACCGCGCCACCACCGGCACCCATGTGGGCATCGCCCTGGCCGCCGCGGTCGCCGCCACCGCCGTGCCGCTGCTGGCGCTGCACCGCCGCCGTCCGCAGGCCTGAACCCCGAACCCGAACCCGAGCCCGGAACCCTGAGCCCCAAGCCCTCAGCCCCAAGCCCTGAGCCCCGAACCCTGAGTCCCGGGAACCCCCGGGAGCCGGGCCGAACAGACCCCACAGACTCATCCGCCTCACCGGAGGAAGCACACCCATGACCGACGTCACCCGCACCCCGGCCGCGCCCGAGGCCGCGTGCTGCCCGTACAACTACGGCCTCGACCCGCTCCCCAGCCCCGTCCCGTTGCACGGCTCCGCCTACAAGACCGACCCCTACCCCCTCTACCGCCGGATGCGCGAGGCCGGGCCGGTACACCGGGTGGAGTTCCCGAGCGGCATCCACGCCTGGCTGGTCACCGGCTACCAGGCCGCCCACGCGACCCTCAACGACGCCCGGCTCGGCAAGAACCACGCGCTGGGCAACGACAACTGGCGTCGGCTCGCGTCGATCATGCCCGAGCCCCAGCACTCCCAGCTCCAGGTCCACCTGCTGCACCAGGATCCGCCCAAGCACACCGTGATGCGCCGCCTGGTGCTGGACGCCTTCGCCCCGCGCCGGGTGGAGGCGCTGCGGCCGCGGCTGCAGGAACTCGCCGACCAACTGGTGGACGGACTGCCGCCCGTCGGCGGCGCCGATCTGGTGGCGGGCTTCGCGGCCCACTACCCCTTCCGGGTGCTGGCCGACGTCATCGGCCTGCCTGCCGAGTTGGCCGCCCGCTTCGACCGGGACTGGGGCAAGGTGGTGCAGCCGGTCGGCCCGCGGGACCCGGGCCGGCCGGCGTACGAGGCGCGACTGCGCGGGCTGCAGACGTACATCGCCGAGGTGGTCGCCCGCAAGCGCGCCGACTCCCGCTCCGCCGGTTGGGACGAGGGCGAGGACCTGCTCGGCCGGCTCGTCGCCGCCCACGACGCGGGCGAGTTGAGCCGCGAGGAGCTCGACTCGATCGTGTTCCAGCTGCTGGTCGCCGGGCAGGAGCCGGTCACCAACCAGATCACCACCATGCTGATCACCCTGCTGCGCCACCCCGAGCAGCTCGACGCACTGCGCGCGGGCCTCGACGAGCCCGGCCGACTGGCCCGGGCGGTGGAGGAACTGCTCCGCCACGACGCCGCGTTCGAGCTCACCACCTGGCGATTCTTCGCCGAGGACAGCGAGCTGTTCGGCACCACCGTGCCGGCCGGCGACTCGGTGATCGTCTCGCTCTGCGCCGCCAACCGCGACGACGCGCAGTTCCCGGAGGCCGACCGCCTGGACCTCGACCGCACCCCGAACGCCCACCTCGCCTTCGGCCACGGCATCCACTACTGCCCGGGCGCCGCCCTGGCCCGGGCCGAACTCCAGATCGCCGTCGGCACCCTGCTCGCCCGGCTGCCCGGACTGCGCCCCAGCGGTACGCCCGGGGCCGGCCTGGACGAACTCGCCTGGATCCCCGCCGTCCTGGCCCGCGGGGTGAACCGGCTGCCGGTCGCCTACGACCGGCGCAGCTGAACCCCGGCGCAGCCGCACACCGAGGCCGCTGAACTCCAGTGCGGCCGCACACCGGCCCGCCCGTCATCCACCAGCCCGTCACCATCCGTGGAGGAGATCCATCATGCCGCCCGTCGGCACCGCCCCCGTCGTCACCAGTGCCTCCGAGCAGCAGTCGCCCGCTCAGCTCGCCGCCCGCGTCCTGGGCCTGCTGCTTCCGCACCGTCGTGCCTCGGACCCGGAGTTCGCCGCCCGGCCCGAGCACTTCCCCTTCCAGCTCGCGCAGTTGGCGGACTACATCGAGGCCGGTGAGCCGATCGTGTTCACCCTGCCGGGCTTCCCCTGCAAGTCGCCGAACCCGGCCAAGGTGCTCGGCCATCTACCCGACGAGGGCGAGCGGTTGTCCCTGACCTTCCTCGACGACCTCTGCGGCCGGATCGGCCGGATCCACCGGCCCGGCGCCCGGATCCTGATCTGCTCCGACGGGCACGTCTTCGGCGACCTGATCAACGTCCCCGACGAGCACATAGACGAGTACTCGGACGAGTTGACCGCGATGATCCGGCGCGAGGGCCTCCGCCATCTGGGCACCTTCGACCTGCGGGCGGTGCTCGGCGACCTGCCGTACGACGAGAAGCGCGCCCTGGTGCACGAGCGGTACGCGCCGAGCGTCGAGGAGTTGCGCGAGCAGGTGGTGACCGAGCAGGAGACCCTGCGGCTCTACCGCGGCATCACCCGGTTCCTCACCGAGGACACCGTGGACTTCCCCGGCACCCGCTCCGCCCTGCAGCGGGACTGCCGTCGCCGCGCCTACGGGGTGATCCAGCGCAGCCGTGCCTGGGGTGAGTTGATCGCCGAGCAGCACCCCCGGTCGGTGCGGCTGTCGATCCACCCGCAGCCGGCCGGCGCGCCGAAGTTCGGCATCCGGCTGCTGTCGGCACCCGACGCCTGGATGACGCCCTGGCACTCAGCGGTGCTCCACCGGGCGGACAGCGGCTGGGAGTTGCGGCGCAGCGAGGAGGCGGCGCGGCTCGGTCGGCCGGTCCTGCGCGAGGGCCGGCCGAGCCACTACCAGGCCTACTGAACCACGGGCCGTTGCTGAACCACGGGCTGCCGCTGTGCCCCGGGCTGCTGCTGAACGCCGGGCTGCGGAGCAGCGGCGCCGGCCGGGGAGCGGTGGTCGAAGGCGATCAACGGGTCACCGGTGAGCGGGTGTTCGACCACCGCGGCGCGGACGCCGAAGACCTCCGCCAGCAGTTCGGCGGTCAGCACCTCCCGCGGCGCCCCGGAGGCCACCAGGGCGCCGCGGTGCAGCACGTGCAGGCGGTCGCAGACCGAGGCGGCGGCGTTGAGGTCGTGCAGCGCGACCAGTGTGGTGCGGCGCTGCTCCCGCAGCAGGGCGAGGAGTTCGACCTGGTGCCGGACGTCCAGGTGGTTGGTCGGCTCGTCCAGCACCAGGACGTCCGGCTGCTGGGCGAGCGCGCGGGCGAGCAGCACCCGCTGCCTTTCGCCGCCGGACAGTTGGGCGAACCGCCGGTCGGCGGCCCCGCTCATGCCGACCCGGTCCAGTGCCTCGGCGGTGATCCGGTGGTCCTGCGGGTCGTCGACCGCGAAGGCCCGCTTGTACGGGGTGCGGCCCATTGCCACCACCTCGCGCACGCTCAACTCGAAGTCCCCGCCGCGCTCCTGGGGCAGGGCCCCGATGTGCCGGGCGGACTGCGCGGGGCGCAGCCCGGCGAGGTCCCGCCCGGCCAGCAGGACTCTCCCGGCGCTCGGCCGCAGGTGCCGGTAGACGGTGCGCAGCAGGCTGGACTTGCCGCTGCCGTTGGGCCCGACCAGCCCGGCGATCTCCCCCTCCTCGGCGACCAGATGGACCCCGGCCACCACCGTGCGGCCGGCCAGGGCGACGCTCAGATCCTCGACGGCGATCCTCAACTGCGCTCCAGTCGTCGGTCCAGCAGGTAGAGCAGGGTGGGGGCGCCGAGGACGGCGGTGACCACGCCGATCGGCAGTTCCTGGCCGTCCAGGGCGGTGCGGGCCACGGTGTCCACGACGGTCAGCAGCACCGCCCCGGTGAGGGCGGACAGCGCCAGCAGGCGCCGGTGGTCGCCGCCGACCAGCAGCCGGCAGACGTGCGGCACCATCAGTCCGACGAAGCCGATCGCCCCGGAGACCGCGACCAGCACCCCGGTGAGCACGCTGGTGACGACGAACACCTCGCGGCGCAGCCGGGCCACGTCCACGCCGAGTCCGACGGCCGTCTCGTCTCCCATCAGCATCGCGTTGAGCCCCCGGGCGCGGGCCTGGAGCAGCGCCAGCCCGAGCGCCACAGCGGCGGTGGGGATGGCGAGTTGGGCCCAGACGGCGCCGCCGAGGCTGCCCATCAGCCAGAACAGCACGCCCCGGGTCTGCTGCTCGTCACTGGTCTGGAGGACGAGGTAGCTGGTGAGGCCGCCGAGGAACTGGGCGATGCCGATGCCGGCCAGCACCAGGCGCAGCGGGGAGAAGCCGCCGCCGCGCCGGGCCATCAGCCAGACCAGGGAGAACGCGGCGAGCGCACCGGCGAAGGCCGCCAGGGAGACGGTGAGGCCGAGCGCGCTGCCGAAGGAGAGTTCGAGGCCGAAGGCGGTGCCGAGGACGATGGTGGCGACCGCCCCGAGCGAGGCGCCGGAGGAGATGCCGAGCAGGTAGGGGTCGGCGAGCGGGTTGCGGACCAGGGCCTGGACGGCGGTGCCGACCAGGCCGAGCCCGGCACCCACCACGGCCGCCAACAGGGCACGCGGGACGCGCAGTTGCCAGACGATGAGGTCGCGGGTGCCGGGTTCGGGGGCTCGGCCGGTCAGATGGTGGACGACCACCGACCAGACCTCGCCGGGCGGGATGTCGACCGAGCCGAAGGAGACGGCGGCGGTCAGCGCGAGCACCAGGACGACCGCGAGCGCCCCGGCCAGCGGCCCGGCCCGCAGGGTGCGGGCCGGGCACCGGGCGTCCGGGGACTCGACTCGGGCTGCCGAAGTCACCTTCTACTGGCCGTTCTTGACGAGATCGGGGTGGATGGTGGCGGCGATCTGCCGGACCGCGTCGGCGTTGCGCACGCCCGCGATGGTGGTCATCTCGGAGCCGAGCCGCACGAAGTGGCCCTCCTGGACGGCCTTCAGGCCCTGGGTCGCCGGGAAGCCCCCCAGGAACGCCTCTGCGTCGTCGAAGGCCTTGCGGGTGGCCTCCTCGCTGCCCCGGTTTCGCACGGCCAGCTGGATCCAGTCCGGGTTCTTGGCGACGACGTCCTCCCAGGAGCCGGGCTTGAAGTCGGCGTCGCAGTCGGCGAACACGTTGCGGGCCCCGGCCAGGGTGATGACGGCGTTGGCCACCTGCCGGCCGCAGACGGCCGTCGGCTGCTTCGTCCCGGCGTCGAAGTCGAAGACGAAGTAGCCGGGCCGCTCGTCCTCCGGGACGCCGACGAGCGCGGTGCGGACCTCGCCGATCCGCTTCTCCATCCCGGTGACGAGTTCCTCGGCACGGGCGCCGGTGCCGGTGACGGCGCCGAGGCGGCGGATGTCCTCCTCGACCCCGGCGAGATCGGTGCGCGGAGCCGTGGCGGCCTTCGGGGTGCCGGCGCAGGCGGTGGAGAGCAGGTAGACGTGCTGGATGCCGGCCGCCGCGAACTCCGCTTCGGTGGGCCCGGTCGCGCCGCCCATCATCGGCATCGCGCCGAAGGTGTCGACGTAGAGGTCGGCGCCGGAGCCGAGCAGCTTCTCCTTGGGGACGGTCCTGTCGCCGAGCACCGGCACCTTGGCGCCCTGTTCGGCCAGCGCCGCCGGCAGGGTGCCCTTGCCGGGCGGGAAGCCGGTGCCGATCACCCGGTCGCCCGCGCCGAGTTGGAGCAGCATCTCCAGGCTCGCCGCGTTGCTGGTGACGATCCTGGCCGGGGCCTTGGCTATGGTCGTCTCCTTGCCCGCGCAGTCGGCGACCGTGACGGGGTAGCTCCCGGCCGGGCCTGGCTGGGCGGTGATGGCGGCGCCGGTGCCGCCACCGACGCTTCCGCCGCTTCCGCAGGCCGTGGCGAACAGAGCGACGGCGGCCGCGATACCGCAGACGACGCGAGGGCGCATGAGGACTCTCCTGGTCGGTGATCGTGCTGGAGCCCGTGCTGCGGACCCGGACAGGTAGTCGGACCCGGCCCGCGCCGGGTTCCCGGGACTTCCGGGTCTTCCTGACGTCCCCGCACGCGGGCGCCGCGCGTAGGGTGGCCGGATGGCCGACCCCACCGACCCGAGCGACCCCACCGGCTCGACCGACCCGGCCGACCTGACCGACCCGGCCGACGCACGTGACGACCTCGGCCTGCCCGTGCGCCTCGGCCCGCTCGCGCCGCGCCGGGTGGTCTCGCTGGTCCCCTCGCTGACCGAGGCCGTCGCCGCCACCGCGCCCGGACTGCTGGTCGGCGTCACCGACTGGTGCAGCCACCCGGCCGACTTGGCCGCGGCCCGGATCGGCGGCACCAAGAACCCCGACCTGCCGGGTGTCCTCGCGCTCGCCCCGGACCTCGTGATCGCCAACGACGAGGAGAACCGCCGCCCCGACCTGGACGCGCTGCGGGCGTCCGGGGTGCCGGTCTGGGTCACCGACATCCGCACCCTGGACGGCGCCTTCCGCTCGCTGGACCGGCTGCTCACCGTCGCCTGCCGGCTGCCCCGGCCGGCCTGGCTGGACGAGGCGGAGGCGGCCTGGCGCGACGTCCGGCCGGCGGCGGACGGCCCGCGGGCGATCGTGCCGATCTGGCGCCGCCCGTGGATGGTTCTCGGCCGCGACACCTTCGCCGGGGACCTCCTGCACCGGCTCGGCCTGCGGCTGGTCCACGCCGGGCACCCCGAGCGCTACCCGGCCCTGCCGCTGCCCGAACTGCGGGCGTGCCGGCCGGACCTGGTGGTGCTGCCGGACGAGCCGTACCGCTTCACCACCGAGGACGGCCCGGAGGCGTTCCCCGGCGTCCCCGCCGCGTTGGTCAGCGGACGGCACCTGACCTGGTACGGACCGTCCCTCGTGACCGCTCCGACCGTCCTCCGGCAGGCGATCGACCACCCGTTCGTCCAGGGCGGAACCACCGCGCCATAGGATGACCGCCACTCTCCGGGATCACCGGTGACAAGTGGGGGGACCACAGATGAAGTCGAGCTCCACCCGGCGGACCACCGTCCTGGTGTCCGTCGTCGCCGTCTCGACCGCCGTCCTGGCGGGCTGCGGCACCAAGAGCGCCGACAAGCACCCGGACGCGGCGCCGCCCACCACGCTCACGGCGGCCACCGCCACACCCGGCGACACCGCGAGCGCCAGCCCGTCCGCCGCCGCGTCACCGAGCGCCACGGCCTCCGCGAGCCCCGACGCCTCACACAGCCCGAGCGCCGGCCCGAGCAAGTCGGCGAAGGCCACGTCCAACGCCCAGCCGAGCAACGCCAAGGGCGCCGGCGCCAACGCGGCCGGCGCGCCCGCCACCCAGCCGCCGGTCGAGAAGCCCGCCATCCCCGCCCCGGTGCCGTCCGCCAAGCCCGGCGCCGTCGCCCTCCCGGCACCGCCCGCGCCGCCGGCCGGCCACGTACCCCCGCTGCAGAGCGGCTGCCAGCCCAGCAAGCCCCAGCCGGACGAGCCCAAGGCCTCGGTCGCCACCGCGCTCAGCTCGGCGGCCGGCCAGTCCCGGGTGCTCAACCTCAGCTCCGGCGGCACCGACAGGCTCCCGCCGCTGCCCGTCAACCTGGTCAAGGCGATCGCCTGGCAGGAGAGCGGCTGGCAGTCCGGCATCCTCGCCTGCGACGGCGGGATCGGCACCATGCAGGTCATGCCGAACACCGTCGCCTGGATGAACGGCAAGTACGGCACCACCTCCGACCCCAAGACGCTCGCCGGCAACGTCCAGCTCGGCGCCCAGCTGCTCGACTGGCTGATCGCCTACTACGGCGACTCCTCCTTCGGCGGCACGTACGACCTCTCCCCCGACCCGGCCACCGGCAAGACCCCGCTGCTGGATCTCGTCGTCTCGGCGTACAACGCCGGCGCGGGCAACGTCCACTACAACACCGTCACCGACCCGACCACGGGCGCGGTCGTCGGCAGCCTGGACATCCCGAACCCGAAGTACGTCTCCAACGTCAAGGCGCTGATGGCCTCCCAGCCCTGGAACCAGGCCGGCTGACGAACTCCGCCCCCAGCGGGGCCGGACGGCACAGGGCCCGGGACGCGAGTGGCGTCCCGGGCCCTGTGC
>NZ_JBHXEG010000011.1:0-139235 GCF_042724935.1 Kitasatospora sp. NPDC127060 | reverse complement strand
CCGAACTCGTCACCGAAATCGCCAACGAACCGAACTACGAAACCGCCCTCGCCACCCTCAACTAACCCACCCCACACCCCCGAGAACCCACCCCCGACCCCCGGCCCCGGACGCCGGGGACCGGGGACCGGGAGCCAGAGGCCGGAAGCCGGAAGCCGGAAGCCAGGAGCCAGGGGCCGGGGACCGGGGACCGGGAGCCAGAGGCCGGACGTTCAGACAACCAGGCACAACCACGCCCGCACAGCCTGCCCAGCCGAGTGGAGTGCACGCCGTCGACACGGACCAGCACTCGGGACCGACACCGACACCGACACCCAGGCGGGCGAACAAGGCACCAGGGACAAGCAAACGGGCGCAACCAACCTCGAACCCCTCCACAGGGGATGGCACGCCCCCGGATCCAAGGTGCGCCAGGCAGCGTCGTCGTCACCGGCCAGACACCGACAGCCGGTGATCGAACCACCCAAGAAACATCACGGTGCTTCCCGGCCGGAGGGTGAGCGTCATGTGCGCGCTCCTTGCGCTCGGGTGCGCTCGGGCGCGTACGGGTACGGGGCGGGACGGGGGACGGCGGGAGAGCCCGCCGTACGGGCCCCTCGAACGCTGCCAGAGCCCGTCCGCACCCCACCCTCAGCGCGCCCTCGGCGCACCGGTAGCGCGCTCCCGGCACGCCGAACGGCCCACCGGGACGCCGTACTTGGCCCCGCCGCCACGAACCCGCTGCCCGGGACGGCGCGGGCGGAGCCCGTGTGACGGCCGTGCCCCGGACACGGTAGGACGGCAGGTGTGAGCGTCTTCTCCTGCGCCAGGTGCGCCGCCTGAGAACGGCCGCCCGTGCTCCGGTGCCGGCCGGGCCGATCCACGGACGGCAGCGCGTCGGCGGGCTGGAGGCACTGGGGCTGGGGCTGGGACTGGAACTGCCGGAAGCTTTTTCTCCCGGGACCGATGAGTTCACGCGGTCGCGGCGGTCAAACCCGGGAAAGCAGAGACAAGCCAACCAGGGAGACCCTGAAATGCCCAGCACCGCCACCGCCACGCAGTCCGGCAAGGCCGTCGTCAGGACGGTCTGGACGCTGCGAATCCTGCTCGCCCTCTTCTTCGCCCTGGCCAGCGCCCTGCCCAAGCTGCTCGCGCTCCCCGCTGCCACAACGGTCTTCGACGCCATCGGCGCGGGCCACTGGCTGATGTACGTGACCGGGCTGGTGGAGCTGGCCGGAGCGGTCGGCCTGCTGCTGCGCCGACTGGCCGGGCCGGCCGCGACGGCGCTCATCGTCTTCCTGGCGTGCGCGTTCGTTGCCCAGCTCACCGCGATGCACGGCGAGAACGCCGGGACCCCGTTCATCTTCATGGTGCCGCTGGCCGTCATCGCCTGGAACCGTCGCACCGAGACGGCCGAACTGCTCCACCTCCCGAGCTGACCGGATACCCGCGGGGGTCCGCCGCCAGAGAGCCGGCGTCGCGGCGCGCGGTCCGGCCCTCCCCACGGTCCGTGGCGGGGACCCCCACCACGGCGGGCGCGCTTCTTCACCCGCCTGCTCTCTTACCGGCGGACGCCCCGACGGACAGCAGCGGCCGACGCCATCGCCAACGCGCCGAACCGAACCGAACACGAGACGAACAGGCGGCCCCACGAGCGCCGCGCACCGACACCGCGACCACCGTCTCGGCCGGAACGCGCGACAGCGTCCTCGTCCACCTCGACGACGTCCCGCCGCGCCCGCGCCCCCTCACCGACGGCCACAACCAGCTCAGCTGCCGCAGCCCCAGCGCCTCCACACCTGGCCCCCGGCCCGCCCGGGGCCGCGAGGGGCGCAGGTCGGCGGCGATGCCTGCCGTTGCCCGGCCCGTGCCCCGAGAGGGCGGTTCGCGAGGGGCCGTGCTGTCCGTTCCAGCGCCGGGACACGCCGGTCGCCACCTGGACGGGCTTGTCGCCACAGCGCAGGCGCGGGTGGCGAACCGCCACCTCCCCGAGGCGTCAAGCCTGTCGCAGTGGGCCGGCGGATCCCTGTCCCCGGTCAAGGGCCGGGCGTCGACGCCCGTGCACCGGCGCGGGTGCGAGCGCGGGCGCAGGCGCGGACGACCCGCGGGAGCTGCCTTCCAGTGCCTCCACCAGGTGCGGCAGGTTGCCGCCGGCCAGGACGAGGGCCAGGTGGTCGTGGAAGTCCCGGCTGCTGACGATCAGGCCGTCGCGCACGCGCAGCACCTGGATGTTGGGGGAGCTGAAGGTCCGACCGGTCGCCAGGTGACGCCCCCGGTAGTCCCATTCGCTGACGATCACTTCCGGATCGTCGGTCTCCCGGATCACCACGTTCGCCGGGGTCAGTTCCACGGGGACGCTCGTGGCGAGTTCCATGAACCGCTCCCTGATCACGGATCGCCCCTCGAACCGGCGCGGTCCGACGGGCGCGAACACTATCTCCACCACGGCGTCCTCGGCGTAGAGGTCCGCGAGTTCCGCGAACCGCCCCGCGCCGATACCGTCGAGCAGCTTCGTGAAGACCTCACGAGGTGACAGCACGTCGGACATGATCAACCCCCAGCAGGATCCGTCGCTAGAATCGGACTAGCGAATCCGCTTTCGACGATACGGACCAGCGACTCCGGTTGTCCAGGGTGGCTCCGCCACCGACAGGAAAGGATGGGAGCGATGAGCGGTACCCAGGCACGCCCGCTGCGGGCCGACGCGGCCCGCAACCGGGCCAGGCTACTGGACACCGCCACACAGGTGTTCGCCACCCGCGGCATCGGCGTGCCGACCGAGGAGATCGCCCGGGCTGCCGGCGTCGGGGTCGGCACACTCTTCCGGCACTTCCCCACCAAGGAGGCACTACTCGAAGCGGTGCTGGTGCGCAGGCTCGACACGATCGCCGCCCGGGCCGCGCAGCTGAGCGCCGAGTCCGCGCCCGCCGAGGCGTTCTTCGACTGCTTCCGCCTGGTGGTCGAACAGTCCGCGGGCAAGAACGAGTTCGCCCGGGCACTCGCCGCCGCTGGCGTCGACGCCCACGCCGCCCTGCGGGACGCCGGCGCGGGAATCCGGGCACGGCTCGCCGAACTGCTGGCCGCAGCGCAGCACGCCGGGGCGGTGCGCCCGGAACTGGGCCCGCCGGAGATCGTCGCCCTGCTGATCGGTACGACCACGACGATGGAACACCTCCCGGACGACGCGCCGGCCCGCGAGCGCGTCTTCGCGGTGGTCTTCGACGGCCTGCGCCCACACTGACCGGCGAAAGGCGACGGCCTGCACCACACACCGTGTGTGGCCGACGTCCGGCGGGGGGTGTCGGCGAGGCCGCGCAGAATGCGGCCGTGAGGTACGACCTGGCGCTCACCCACCGCTGGACCAGCCCCTACGTCCTCTCCCACACCCGACACACCTACAACCAACAGCCCCACCCCAACACCCCCGGCAGCACCACCCACACCACCCACACCACCACCACCACCACCACCACCAACCCACGGCACCAATAGCAGCGACAACAACAGCGGCCATTTCGCGGATTGCCGCCAACTAGCCTCCAGCTCAAGCGACATGACCGCCTGTTACTGTGCGCACATGGACGATCTCCACCCCGTCGCCTGGCCGCCCGAGCCGATCAGGACCGCGAGGCTCGTGCTCCGTCAGCCCGAGGCCCGGGACCGTACGGCGTTCATCGAGTTGCACGCCTCCCCGGAGGTGCACGCCTACCTCGGCGGACCCCGTCCCCGTGACGAACTGGAGCGCGAGATGCCCAGAGTGCCCGAGCGGTGGCCGGGGAGCTTCGTGGTGGATCTCGACGGGGCGATGATCGGCCAAGTGCTGCTCAGAAGGGCAGCCGGGGACAGGCGCCCGGCTGCCGCTGGGAGGGCCGATCTCGGCTACCTGTTCCTGCCGCAGGCCTGGGGGTTCGGTTATGCCGCCGAGGCGTGCGCGGCGGCGCTCGGCTGGCTCGCCGACGCGCTTCCCGGCGAGCCGGTGGTGCTCACCACCCAGACGGCCAACGTCAGTTCGATGCGTCTCGCGGCGAAGCTGGGCTTCACCGAGGTGGAGCGGTTCGAGGCCTGGGACGCCGAGCAGTGGCTCGGCATGCGGCCCCCGCCGCGCCGGGCAGTTCAGTGAGGGTTCGACGCCGTTCGCTCGGCAGTGACTACGGGATGGCCTCGCCCTCGAGCGCCGGCCCGGCCGCGGCCCAGTAGCCGCTGTTCATCGGCCGGCGCGAGCGCAGGTCGTCGCGGACCTGCCCGGCGAGCCGCCGGGTGTCCCGCCGGTTGACGGTCGCGCCGATGCCCGCGCCCAGGAGCAGTGGGGTCATGGACGGCAACCGGCGCATCCAGCTGCGGGTGAGCCGGCGGCGCACTTGCTGGCGCACCTCCGCGCCCAGGGCGAGCGCCGCGAAACCGGCCGGTCGGGCCAGCAGCATCGCGTCGATCCCCCGGCGGTTCGCCCATGCGCCCAGGTAGGCCCCGGCCCGCTGGGTCGCGCTGCCCTGCGCCGGGACGCCGTAGACCTCGTGCAGCTCGGCGATCAGCTTCACCTCCACGGCTGCCACCGCGAGCGTCTCGGCCGCGATCTCCACCGGCATCGCGGGCGGCACCGGCAGCATGGCCGCCGCGCCGACGCCCGCGCCGAGCGCGGCGGAGGCCCGGGTGGCTCCGGCGACCAGCAGGTCGGCCAGGCCTTCGGGGTCGGCCGCCTCCGGGTGCTGGGCACGGAGGGTAGCCAGGCCGCGGACCGGGATCCGCGGTGCCGTCCGGATCAGTTGCTCGGCCAGCGCCTTGCCCCCGAGCGCCGCTCCCCTGGCCGCGAGCCGGCCGCCGCTGCCCAGCCGCCGTGCCGCGCCGGCCACCAGCGCCCGGCCCCGGCCGCGCTCCGCCTGGTACTCGGCGACGCGCCAGGCCCCGGTCGGGCGCTCGGCTTCCTCGACCAGCTCGGCCAGGCCCTCGGCCAGGCCCTCGTCCGTCGCGGGACCGGCCCGGGCGACGGCATCATCGGCGAGGGCGGTGCCGGGTGGCGCCGGTTCGGCCCCCGGAGCCCCGGGATCCGGGCGGCCCGGCCACGTGAAGCGGCCCGGTTTGCGGAAGACTGCCATGCACTTCGGGTACCCCGTCCGCCCGCCCGGCACGCCCACACCGGGGCTCCGGCTCGCGCCCGAGCCCCGGTGACGATCATCGACCCACCAGTTACCCCGCGTGATCACCAGGGCGCCCGCTCTCCTACCCGTTGCCGATGGTGACCTGGGCGATGGTCCCGAGGACCTCGGTGTCGTCCAGGTCGAGCAACGAGGCGCGGACGGCCGCCGGATCGCCCATGGCGTAGCCGTTCTGGTTCAGGCTCGTGACCGGGACGACGGCCGTCACCGTCGCGCCCGTGCAGCTCGGGGTGAAGCGGGCGGCGCCGAGGGCCCCGGAGCGCCGGTCCTCGGCGGTCACGGTCGCGGACCTGACGGAACCGCCGGCGTCGCAGGAGTACCCGATGGTGACGGTCACCGTGCTCGCGGCACCGCCGGAGACGGCCGCGCCGTCGACCTGCACCCCGGTGCCGGCGTGCGCCGGAGCTGCACCGAGCAGCATCCCCGCAGCCAGTGCGGGGGCGCCGAGCCAGGTCACGGTCCTGCGGTTCATAACAGCCCCTCCGTTGTCGGTTACCGGTCATGTTACGAACGACGGTGTGCGCCCGCCAGGTTCGACGACGAACGTTGAACCGGCGTTCATCCAGCGGTCCATCGCTCGGCAACCGCTCTCCCGCAGCGGCCTGTTGACCCTGCGCCAGGCGTGGACGCCGGGTCCGGCCAGTGCCCTCGCAGCGGAGTGGCGTCGTCAGAGCGACGTTGGGGCCGCGAAGTTCGGCGAAGCGGTGGGAACTCCCGCCAGGCGCTGCGGGCGCGGGTAGCGTGACCGGATGGCTCACACCAATCAGGACCAGCAACACCGCCACGCATCCTCCTTCGGCGCCGCGGCGGCCGCCTACGCCGAACACCGCCCGGACTACGCGCACGCCGCCGTGCGGTGGGCGCTGGAGGCCGTGCCCGGCGCCCCGCGCCGCCCCCGGGTGCTCGATCTCGGCGCCGGGACGGGCAAGTTGACGGCCGCACTGGTCGCGCTGGGGGCCGAGGTCATCGCGGTGGAGCCGGATCCGGCGATGCTGGGCGAGTTGCGCCGGGCCTTGCCGGACGTCCGGGCGCTGGCGGGCAGCGCCGAGGCGGTTCCGCTGCCGGACGGGTCCGTCGACGCCGTGCTGGCCGGCAATGCCATGCACTGGTTCGACATGGCGGTCGCGGGGCCCGAACTCGCCCGGGTGCTGGTACCGGGTGGGGTCCTGGCCGGGCTGTGGAACGTCCTGGACGACCGAGTGGGGTGGGTCGCCGGGCTGGCGCGGGTGAGCGGGCCCGCAGCGGTCGGGCCGCGTGACACGCCGGACAGTTGGCGTGTCGAGACGGCCGCCGCGCACCTTCCGAAGGATGGTGGAGCGGCCCGGTTCGGCGGGGCGGAGCAGGAGGTGTTCCCGCACGGGCAACCGCGCACCGCGGACTCCCTGGTCGCGACCCTCGCCACCCGAGCCGGGCTGCTGGTGATGCCGGACGGGGAGCGGGCGGCCGCGCTGAGCCGGATCCGGGAGTTCCTCGTAGGCCGGCCGGAGACCGCGGACGGCGGCTTCACCCTGCCGATGCTGACGGCCGTGCTGCGCACCCGGCGGCTGTGAGACCCCACATCGCCCGGGGCGCGGACCGCCGAAGCGACGCCAACACCAGGGCAGAGCAAGGCGGTTGACTGTCTCCGACCCCGATCGACGAAAGGCATCCGGACGTGCTCGGCTACTGGATCACCGTGGCGAGGACGGCCCCCGGGGAGTTCGACCACGCCACCTCCGAGGCCCGTAGCACCACGCTCCTCGGTCAGCGGGAGATCGGCGTGGCAGGGCTGGACCGGCTGGAGGAGTTCGTGGATGGAGCTGCACCTGATCCGGATCGCCGCCTGCCCCGACGACAAAGGGCTCACCTTCGAGGCCTGGGACAAATCCTGACCCCGGCCGTCCGCCGAAGCGCCGGCCGGGCCAAGAGCAGTGCCGCCAGCAGGGCCGAACGCCGGTTCGTCAGCCGGGACGCCGGCACTCGCCGGGCGGGAGGGCGGCGGCGACGCAGTCGAGGACCCGCTCCAGCCCGTGCTGGAACTGCTCGTCGCGGCTCAGCCGCGGCCCGCGCGCCTCCATCGCGATCTTGCCGAAGATCGGGTACTGCCCACTGTCCAGCAGCCGTTGGACGTACGGGTAGCTGCGCGCCAGCCACTCGGCCTCGCTCAGGCCGCTGCGGCGGACCTCCTCGGTCCAGCTGACCTCGTCCCGGGCGGCGCTCTCGACGTAGCCGTTGAGGAGGGCCATCAGGCCGAGGTTCTCGTCGATCGGGACGTGGCCGTCGAGGACTCCCATCACCCCTTCGACCAACCGCAGTTGGTTCGGTCCGAAGCCGGGCAGTGCGCGGTGCGCGGTGGCGATCCACGGGTGCCGCAGCCACATGGCGCGCAGCCCGTGGGCGTAGCGGGTGAGGTCGGCGCGCCAGTCGCCGGAGGGCAGGCCCTCGACGTCGATCTCACCCATCAGCCGGTCGGCCATCAGCTGGATCAGGTCGTCGCGACTGGGGACGTAGCGGTAGAGCGACATCGCGCCGGCGCCGATCTCGGCGGCGATCCGCCGCATGGTGGCGGCCTCCAAGCCTTCGGCGTCGGCGATCCGGACGGCGGCCTCGGTGATCCGGGCACGACTGTAGGCGGGTTTGGGCCCGCGAGCGGGGCGCTCGGGCCGCATCCAGATGTTCAGGTACTCGGCTTCGGTCACCCTCGGTCCTTCTGGTCCGTCTGGTCCTTCTGCTTGCGTACACGGTACCCAGTAATCTAGCTTGGCGGGCATGACCGCGTACAACGTACTCAGTCCAGGGGTGGAGTGATGACGTCCGGAGCCGACGGGCCCGGGCCCGCCACCGCCGAGGAGCGTGAGACCGCCGTCCGGCGGCTACAGGAGGCGTACACCCACGGGTTGCTCCCGCAAAGGGAGTTCGAGGATCGCCTGCACCGGGCGCTCACCGCCGCCGGCCACGGCGAACTCGCCGAATCGCTCGCCGGACTCCCCGAGCCGCCCCCACCGGTCACGGCCACCCTCACCGGTGCCACCCTCGGCGGGCGGATACGGCGACGCGGCGCCTGGGAGGTCCCCCGGACGCTCACGGTCGCCTCCACGCTCGGCCGGGTGCGCCTGGACCTCTCCCGGGCAGTCATCGACCACCCGGTGGTCGACATCGAGCTGCGGCTCGGCACCGGCGGAGCCAGCATCACCGTCCCCCGGGACGCGGTCGTCGACCTCGCGGGTCTGCACGCCGGCCTGAAGGAGCCGCGCTACCGCCCCCGCCGGCCCGCGCGCCCGGGCGGCCCGGTCATCCGGATCTCCGGGGTGGTCGGGCTGGGACGACTGAGGGTCCGCCACGCCCTGTGGTGAGACCCCCGCCCCACCACGGCACGACTCAGCGGACGGCCGTGCACACCGCCCCGATCAAGCCGCCGGCCAGGTCCGCTCTCGCAGACCCGCACCAGTGCGACGGGCAGGGCGGCGCGGGAGACGGGGGCTCATCGCGTCGGGTGTCGGCGGTACGCCCGCCGATCTACCTCCGCCCTACAAGTACGGCCCGGCCAGGGCGAATTCCTCGCGCACTCCGCCGTTCCCTGGCATGATCCGGTCTGCACCCGGACGCGAACGGTCCGCCGGGCGGCCCGCTTGCGGCCGGGTGCGGACGGAGCTGGCGGAGCTGGCGGAGCTGGCGGACGGGGTACGACCGGTGGGGGCATGCCGATGAACGCGCGGACGGTACGGACAGCACGAACAGCACGGACGGTGCACGCCGTACGGACAGCACGGACGGTGCACGCCGTACGGACAGCACGGACGGTGCACGCCGTACGGACGACACCGGGGGGCGACGATGCCTGAGGACTCCGTCCCCATCCAGGACGCCAAGCCGGAGCCCGAGCCCCGACCCGAACTCCCGACCCCGCAGGCCAAACCGAAGCAGAAGCAGAAGCCGAGGCGCAGCCTCGGCGAGCTGCTCCGGACCGTCATCCCGGCCGTGCTCGTCGTGCTCGGCCTCGGCCTGACGATCCTCGGCTTCGTCCGGTTCATCGGCACCTTCGAGGACACCCGCGCCTACCGCGCCACCCCGGTCTGCACCGCGGACGCGAAACCGGGCGCGGACTGCGCGACGCTGGAGAGCGGCCGGGTGAAGAAGAAGGAAAAGGAGATCGGCTCCGACTCGACCGACTACATGCTGACGGTATCCCGCGAGACGGCACCCACCGGCCGCTACTCCGTCGGCAAGGCCTTCTACAACGACGTGACGGTCGGCACCGACGTGGACCTGAAGATCCTGCACGGCAAGGTGTTCGAGCTCAGCTACCACGGACACCGCTACCAGCCCGTGAGCACCCCGTACCTGACGATCGCCGGGTTCAGCGCGATGATCGGGTTCGGGATGATCATGATGGTCGCCGGCGGGCTCGCCGACCTGGAATTCATGGCGGCGCTGGCTCTGGCCTACGCCGTCGGCGCGTCGATCGCCACCGTCATCGGCTCCATGCTGCTGATCTCCCTCCAGTGGCCACTGTTCGTCACCCTGCCGATCTCCGTCCTCTGCTGGCTGATCGTGGCCGCCATCACCCGTAGCACGTTCGAGCAGTTCTGACCCCGCACCGTGGTGCCGTCCGGCCCCCGCACTACGCTCCTCGCATGACCGTCGCGCCACAGCCGCCCGAAGCCGCTGAAGCCTACGACGCAGAGGCCGAGCCGGTCCCGAGCGAGGAGCTGGCCGCCGAGCCCGTCTTCTGGTTCGCCCACACCTGCTCCTGATCCCGCATCACGACGGGTACGAGCCGGAGGCCTACGGCGTGCCGCAGGAGGCCTGCGACGCCATGATGGCGCGGCTCCTCGACGCCGAGGCGCCCCGCTGCTGTTCCGGGCTCCGTTCCGGCACGGGCACACCGCCTGCGTCACGTACCAGAGCTTCGAGGACGAGAGCCTCGTCGACTTCTTCCTCCAGCACCCCGATTGGGGCCGGTACGGCTTCCTCGGACAGTTCGGCCCGCACGGCTCCACCCCCGGGCTCTCCTGGCCGGAGCTGGTGAACCTGGCGGGGAGCGAGGGCGATCCGGGCGGGGGCGATCCCGGCGCCGACGGCCTCCGGGACCGGGCTCAGCGGCTGCTGCTCCTCCCGGCGCTCGGCGACGCCGACACGCCCCTGGTGCAGGCCCGGCCCGCGGTGGCCGAGGCGCTGATGGCGGTCGGGCTCCGCCCGGACACCGCCGGGGAGTTCGCCGCCCGGCTGCTGGGCGATCCGGCTCGGCAGGAGCCGCGGTGGGTGCTCGCCCCGGAGAGCCCGATCCCGGTCCGCACGTCGGACTACAGTCCCCGGCGGGTGCCGCTCGCGCTCGGCACCACCGAGGAGCGGGCCCTGGTGCTGGCGGAGGCACTCCAGGGGCGGTGACCGGGCGGGGCGTGATTGTCAGGTCCCGAACAAGGGAAGGAGCCTCCCCACATCCGCCGCCCACCGGGAGGACCTCCGTGCACGCCAGAACCAGAACCGCGGCCGCCCTGCTGACCGCCGCCCTCGCCGCGCCCCTCCTCGGCGCCGCCCCCGCCTGGAGCGCGCCGGCCCCGGACGGCCGGAGCGTCCCGGCGGCCGGGCTCCGGCATCAGGTGGAGGCCTTCGCCGAGGACGGCACCATCTCCCGCGCCACCGCGCCCGCCGCCTCCCCCTACCTCGCCACCCCGCCCGCCGGTCTCAGCGCACCCGGCGCCGACGGCGACGGCGAGGTCACCGCCCTGGTCCGCAACGGGGACCCGGCCGCCAAACTGGACGTGGTGGTGATCGGCGACGGCTATTCCGCCCAGGAGCAGGGGAAGTTCCGCACCGACGCCGCCGAGAAGTGGCGCGAGATCACCGCCGTCGAACCGTACGCCGACTACCAGCGGCTGTTCAACGTCTGGGCGGTGTCCGCCGTCTCGCCCGAGTCAGGCGTCACCGGCGACCCGGACCAGACCACCGTCCGGCACACCGCGCTCGGCTCCTACTTCTGGTGCGACGGCGTGGAACGGCTACTCTGCCTGGACGAGAAGGCCGTCGACCGCTACGCCGCCAAGGCCCCGCAGGCGGACCTGGTGATCGTGGTGGCGAACAGCGCCAAGTACGGCGGCGCGGGCTACAACGACATCAAGTCCCCGCTCGGCTACGAGGGCATCGCCACCGTCGCGGGCGGCAACGCCAAGTCCGGCCAGATAGCGGTGCACGAGACCGGGCACTCACTGGGCAAACTGGCCGACGAGTACGCCTACGACGGCCAGGGCACGTACCAAGGCACCGAGCCGCCCGAGGCCAACCTCAGCACGCTCCCCGCCGACCCGATGCGCGACCAGGGCACCAAGTGGGCCCGCTGGCTCGGCCAGCCCTCGCCCGACGGCGGGACGATCGGCAGCTACGAGGGCGGCGGCTACTACCCGACGGGGCTCTACCGGCCGAGCGAGAACTCGATCATGCGCTCGCTCGGGCGCGAGTTCAACCTGCCCGGCCGGGAGGCGATGATCGCCGGCTTCTACCGGCACGCCACCCCGCTCACCAGCCCCACCCCCAGCGGCAGTTGGCTCACCACCGCCGAGCAGCTCCTCGTCGACCTGCCGGTGCCCGGCACCGAACTGCGCTGGTACCTGGACGGACGCGAGCAGCCCCGACTGCGCGGACGCACCGCCCTCGACCTCGGCGCACTCCACCTCACCGGCCCGCGCTCGCGCCCGCACCTGCTCACCGCCGTCGCCACCGACCCGACCCCGGCGGTGGCGGACCCGGCGCTGCGCGCCGAGTTGACGGGCAGTCTGTCCTGGCAGGTGACCCGCTAACCGGGGCGGTCAGATCCGGCACCGGGCCCGACGGCGGACCGCCGTCGGGCCCGGGCCGCCGGATCCACCCGCCCGAGGAGGTTACGTCGAGGGGCCGACGGGCCCGGTCAGGTGACCGGCCGGCGCCACTGCCGGTCCTCCGGGGGGCGACGCCGCAGCGGGGCCAGTTCGCGCTCCAGGGTCCGGACGTCCCTGGCGATGCGCGCCGCGAGCTCCCTCGGCTCCGTGTCGCCCGGCATCCGGCGCGTCCAGGAGCGGGCCTTGGCCGGGCCGTCCTGGACCATGTGGAAGGTGAGCCCCACCCGGTCGCCGGCATCGGCCAGGCTGACCATGATCCGGGTGTCGGCGAGGTCGATGGTGACCTCGTTGCCGATGCACGAGCATGCCACCAGGCCCTCGATCTCCTCCTCCGCCAGGTACCTGGCCAGCGGAACCGCCCTCCCCCGGACCAGAAACGGACGTGCCACCGAATCCACGGGAACCGCCTCCTCTCGCCGTACGCGTGCCGCCCCGGCCGGGCGCAAGCGCGCCGCAACAGACCGGGCTCCGCCCATGCTCCACCACGCCGCCGCAAAGCGCCAACTCGCTGTCTCACCAAGTTACTTGAGCGCATGCACCGGACCGGCGCACCGGCGCACACCCAGGCGCACCGGGCGGCTCGACGGGCTTCCGGAAGCGGAGGGTGCGATGCCGGCCAGTTCGCCGCCGGCCAGTTCGCCACCGGACCGTTCGCCACCGGACCGTTCGCTACCGGACCGTTCGGCACCGGGCCGTTCGCCACCGGACGGTTCGGCGCCGGGCAGGTGCTACCGGGCGGATGCACCGATGGTCCCGACGTACGAAATGCCCGCCCGCGCGAGGCGAACGGGCACCGGGAGGGCGCGACGACCGAGGCGCGGCGGCCCGAGGCCCGAGGGCCCGACGACTCAGCGGCCCTGAGGCTCAGCGACTGGAGCGCCCGTGCAGGACCAGGGAACGGGTGAGCGCCACCAGACCCCCGCACACAACGCGCGAGCGTCTACGTTGCCCCGCCCGCGGATTTGCCGATGGCCCATCACCGCGCGTAGCTTGAACGTGTTCAGTTTGAACCCGTTCAAAGCTCCCGGGGGGACCGGATGACAGGACGCCTCTTCGCCTTCCGAACCGATCGGCCCTGGCTGATCGCGTTGTTCGCACTCGCCACCTGGGTGCAGCCCTGGATACTCATCGGCGCCACCGCGGCCTGGTGGCTCATCACCCTCTGGGGCCTGTGCCTGGCGCTCAACGCCCTGCCGCTCGTGATCGCGGACCCGTTGGGGTTCCGCCGCACCTGCCTGACCGTCGGCTCATTGGTGCTCGGCACCCAGATCGCTCTCGCCGCCCCGTACCTGCTGATCCCGCTGCCGTTCGTCCTCATCCTGTTCCCGGCCGGTCCCCTGCTGCTGCTCGCGGGCTGGAAGAACGGCGCCCTGGCCCGCGGGACGCTCGCCGCCCTGCTGCTGATCATCCCTGTCCTGACCGGCTTCACGACTCTCTTCCCACCCCGTTGACCACGCCCACCGGCCAATGGCCACGTCCACTGACCACGCCCACCTGCCACGGCCACCAGCCACGCCCGCTGACCACGCCGGGGGGACGGCCCCACCGTTCCAGCCGTCGTCACCGTCATGTCCGGGGGGGGACACCATGAACGACCGCCCGAACCCGCCCCGCACCGACCGCCCGTGGCGGCTCGTCGCCCTGGCCGGGGCAAGCTGGCTGCCGCTCCTGGCGGTGGCGGGCAGCCACCTCAACGGAGAGCTCATCGCGATCTGGTGCCTGCTGGTCGCGCTCACCGTACTGCCGCTCTCCTACCGCAACCCGTGGAGGTTCCGCCGCACCTGCCGGATCGTCGGCGGGATCCTGCTCGGTCTGGAGTTCGTGGTCTCGGTGCCGTTCCTCCTGATGGTCCTGCCGTTCCTGGTCGCCTTCCTGCCGGCCGGCGTGCTGCTGACGCTCGCGGGCTGGAAGCACAGCGGGCCGGTCCGCACCGGCCTCGCCGTGGTGCTGACGGCCGTCCCGTTCGTGGTCGCCACCGGGATGTTCTGCCACTCCCAGTGACCCCGCCCGGGCGGCGCCCCGGCCGCCACCGGGGCATCATGGCGAAGGAGCAGCCACCGTTCACCGTACGTGACGACCGGGATGCCACCCGGCGAAGGAGGCCCGTGATGACCGACCCGGCGAAGCCCGCCCCTCCCCATCACCGGGAGACCCAGCCCGGGGTGATCGCCACCGACGTGCCCGCCCGGCTGGACCGGCTGCCCTGGTCCCGCTGGCACTGGCGGATCGTGATCGGCCTGGGCACCGTCTGGATCCTGGACGGCCTGGAGGTGACGATCGTCGGCAACATGGCGGGCCGACTGGCCCAGGACGGCAGCGGCATCTCGATCACCACCAGTCAGGTGACCACGGTCGCCGCCGCCGTCTACGTGGCCGGTGCCTGTACCGGGGCACTGTTCTTCGGGTGGCTGACCGACCGGCTCGGCCGCAAGAAGCTGTTCATGGTCACCCTCGCCGTCTACCTTGCCGCCACCGCCGTCACCTCGCTGTCCTGGACGGCCTGGTTCTTCTTCCTGTGCCGCTTCTTCACCGGCTTCGGGATCGGCGGCGAGTACGCGGCGATCAACTCCGCGATCGACGAGCTGATCCCGGCCAGGGTGCGCGGCCGGGTCGACCTGATCATCAACGGCAGCTTCTGGGTCGGTGCCGCGGTCGGCGCCTTCGCCTCGATCGCGCTGCTCAACACCTCGCTGTTCGCGACGGACCTCGGCTGGCGACTCGCCTTCGGCATCGGGGTGGTGCTGGGGCTGGTGATCCTGCTGGTGCGCCGGCACGTCCCGGAAAGCCCGCGTTGGCTGTTCACCCACGGGCGGGCGCCGGAGGCCGAGCAGGTGGTGGCCGAGGCGGAGCAGGCGATCGAACAGGAGACCGGCCGGCCGCTGCCTCCGGTCACCGGTGAGCCGATCCTGATCCGCGAGCGCGAGCCGCTCGGCTTCGGCGTGATCCTGCGCACGGTGATCGCCCGCTACCCCCGCCGCACCACGCTCGGCCTGGCCCTCTTCATCGGCCAGGCCTTCCTCTACAACGCGGTGACCTTCGGTTACGCGACCATCCTGACCACCTACTTCGCCGTGCCGGAGGGCGACACCGGCTACTACTTCGCGGTGATCGCGGTCGGCAACTTCCTCGGCCCGCTGCTCCTCGGCCACCTCTTCGACTCGCGCGGCCGCAAGCCGATGATCGCCGGCACGTACATCGGCTCCGGCCTGCTGCTCTTCGCCACCGCCGCGCTCTTCCAGCGCGGCTCGCTCTCCGCCGCCTCCATGACGGCGTGCTGGACGGCCGTGCTGTTCCTCGCCTCGGCCGGGGCCAGCGCGGCCTACCTGACGGTCAGCGAGATCTTCCCGCTGGAGACCAGGGCGCTGTCCATCGCCTTCTTCTACGCGATCGGCACCGCCGTCGGCGGCATCAGCGGCCCGCTGCTCTTCAACGGCCTGGTGAGCAGCGGCGAGGTGTCCGACACCACGCTCGCCTTCTGCATCGGCGCGGCGCTGATGACGGCCGCCGGCCTGGTCGAGGCGGCGATCGGCGTACCGGCGGAGCGGCGCAGCCTGGAGTCGCTGGCTGCGCCGCTCAGCGCCGTCACCGCGTCAAGGGACTCCTGAGGCGGGTCTAGCGCAGCACCCCCCGGACGGCCTCGGGGTCGGTGGGCGCGAGCGGGGCGGTCCCGGCGGCCGTGAGCGCCTTGGTGGTGGCGGGCGGCGGGGTGACGTACACCGGCGCCGGGTCGTCCTCGGGGGCGCAGGTCTTGGCGATGCGTCCCTTGCCCTGGGGCAGGCTGCCGTCTCGCAGGTAGGCGGTGAAGGTGTCGTCCAGGCAGGCGTTGCCGTGGAACAGGATCTCGTGGAAGCTGCCGCCGTTCTGGACCACGAGCTTGGAGCTCGGCAGCGCGTCGTGCATGGCGAGGCCGCCCTGGTACGGGGTGGCAGCGTCCTCGGTGGACTGGAAGAGCAGGACCGGGGGCAGGTTCTTGCCGGTGATCTTCAGTCGGCCCGCCGGGTTGCCCTGGTAGGGCCAGAACATGCAGGCGGCGTTGTACCACATGTTGTTATAGGTATAGAAGGGCGCGGTGGCGTTGACCTTGGCCTGGTCCTTCTTCCAGTGCTCCCAGTCGCGCGGCCAGGCGTTCTCGGTGCACTGGGCGGCGTTGTACGCCGGGAAGGCCCCGTCGTCGGCGCCGGGGGCCGCGTACTTGTTGTACGCGATGGTCAGCGGCCGGGTGTCGTGCTGGGTGAGGTAGGCGGAGAGCACGGTGGCCATCCGGGGCCAGCGCAGGAAGTTGTAGCCGCCGCCGTAGAAGGTGTCCTCGAACTCGGCGGGGCCGACCTTCCCGGGTGCCGGGGCGGCGTCGACCGGCTCCTTGCGCAGCGCGTCCTCGACCTGCTGGTAGGCCTTCGCCACGGACGGGGCGTCGGTGCCCAGGTGGTAGACGGAGTCGGCCTTGGCGGCCCAGGCGGTGAAGGCGTCGAAGCGGCGCTGGTGTTCCTGGTCCTGCAGCACGTTGTGGTCGTACCAGCTGATGGTCGGGCCGACGATGCTGTCCAGAACCATCCGGCGCACGTGCGAGGGGAAGAGCTGGCCGTAGGTCGAGCCGAGCGAGGTGCCCCAGGAGCCGCCGTAGTAGTTGATCTTCGGTACGCCGAGGGCCCGGCGGATGCTGTCCAGGTCGCGGGCGTTGTCGACGGTGGTCATGTGCGGCAGCAGCCAGGACCAGTCGGCCGCGCAGTCGGCGGCGTAGCCGGCCGCCTTCTTCAACCAGGCCTTCGAAGTCCCCTGACTCAGCTGGTAGTCGGGGCGCTCGGCGTCGAAGTAGTGGGCGTCGCAGATGACATGGGGGTCGCTGCCGTTGGTGCCGCGCGGGTCGAAGCCGATCCAGTCGTAGGTGGAGGCGACGTCCGCCGGGATGCTTCCGGAGATGTAGGCGGGCATCCAGAGCCCGGAGTCGCCGGGGCCGCCGGGGTTGAGCAGGATCGGGCCCTGCTGCTTGTCCCTGGGGGCGGTGGCGGGCAACCGGTTGAGCTTGATCTTGATCGTGCGGCCGTGCGGGTCCGCGTAGTCAACCGGCACGTCGAGCATGGCGCACTGGAGCGCCGGGGTCGTGGCGTCGTTGCACGAGCTCCAGACCAGCTTGCCCTGGCCGGTGTCGACCAGGTCGGGGGTGTCGGGCTCGGTGGCGGAGGCCGGGCCGACGATCCCGCCGAGGGTGGCCACGGCTGCGGCGGCCGCGAGGAGGGCGATGGCTTTTCTCATGGTGAGCATGATGTGACATGTGCAATGGCACATCCAGGGGTCAAGCCGGACTTTACCAAGCTTTGACTCTGGCGCGGACATCCAGCTCATCTGACAGATCATCAGACCTATACCACCTTAAGGGGATTGACCATGCAAAAGACCCCAATCCATGACTAGCATCTGGAATCCACTCTGTTCGGACGCCGAACGCCTGGCAGGACGGCGCCGGGCAGACCGACAGGAGGGCCCAACCGCGTGTCCCACCAGCACGTCCATCCCGTCAGCTCCCGCCCGACCCCGGGCGACGTCGCGCTGCCACCGGCCCTGCCCTACCCCGACGGCTGGGCCGCGCTCGCGTTCTCCGCCGAACTCGGGCCCGGCACGGTCCTCACCCGCCAACTGGCCGGCGAGGACGTGGTGCTGTACCGGCTGCGGGACGGCCGGCTGCGCGCCGTCCGCCCGTACTGCCCGCACCTGGGCGCCCACCTCGGGCTCGCCGAGGTCCAGGGCGGCGACCTGGTCTGCCCCTTCCACCGGTTCGCCTTCGACCCCGACGGCCGCTGCGTACGGACCGGCTACGGCACCCCACCGCCCAAGGCCGAGCTGTCCCCGCTGCCGCTGCGCGAGGTGAACGGGACGGTCTTCGTCTGGCGCCACCACGACGGCCGGGAGCCGGACTGGGAGATCCCCGCCTGGCACGTCCTGGCGGACCAGCCGCTGCGCCACACCTCCGTCGAGATGCCCGGCTACGCCCAGGACGTCATGGAGAACTCCTTCGACCTGGGCCACTTCATCACCCTGCACGGCTGGCCGCAGGGCGAGTTGGCGGGCCCCGTAGAGTTCGACGGGCCGCGCTTCCACCTCACGATGCTGGCACGGGAGAAGTTCCCGCTGGTCGGAATGCGCGAGGTGGAGGTCGAGGTGGACGGCTACGGCCTCGCGGCGCTGCACACCGACGTCCACACCCGCTCGCTCGGCCTGCAGATCTGCTCGCTGGTGATGGCCACCCAGGTCTCCCCCGCCCGGATGCAGCTGCGCCAGGCCGGCCGCTTCGCCCTCGCGGAACCGGCCGGTCTGCCGCCGGTGGTCGCCCGGGCGGTCAGCCGTACGGTGACCAGGCTGCTGGCCGGTCCGATCTTCCGCCACAGCACCGAGTTCACCACGGACGACTTCCCGATCTGGTCCACCAAGAGGTACCTCTCCCGGCCGCGGCTCGCCGCCGGCGACGGACCGATCGGCGCCATGCGGCACTGGGCCCGGCAGTTCTACCCGCCGGACCACCTGGAGCACCTGCCGGCGCCGGCCGCCCTGGCCGACCGGCGCGGTCGGCAGACCCCGGACGGCATCGGCTCGCGTCACTAGGCCCGGTCCGGCCGATCTTGCCGGACAGGGCCCGGGCCACCGCACCGGCGGCCCCACTTGCCGGAGCTGGCGGGCCGTCGACGACGGTGCGCCGGCACCGCTGCCGGGGGCGCCGCGGCCGCCTCGTCGGGCAGCGGCACGGCCCGCCTGGTTAGGCTGCAGTATGGCCCGTTTCGTCCTGACCCGCCGCACCCCGCTGCCGCCCGCCGACTGCTGGGCCCGGCTCACCGCCTGGCCCCGGCACGGCGACCGGGTGCCGTTCACCCGGGTGAGCGTGGTGCGCGGCACCGGGCGGCGCCAGGGGGACGTCATCCTGGCCCGCACGGCCCTCGGGCCGCTGTGCTTCGACGATCCGATGGAGCTGGTGGAGCTGGCTGCCCCCACCCGGTGCCGGCTGGTCAAGCGCGGCCGGGTGGTGCGCGGCGGCGCCGAACTGACCGTCCGCCCGGTGGGTGCGGGCAGCGCGGTGGTCTGGGCCGAGGAACTGCGGATCACCGGCCTGCCCCGGCGGTTCGACCCGCTGGTGGCGGCGGCCGGGCGGCTGGTGTTCGGGCGGGTGCTGGACCACCTGCTGGCCGCCCCGCCCGCTGGATCCTAGGGATTGAGGGCGCGCCAGCTCAGGTACTGCCTGCGCACGTAGTGGCGCTGGTCGCCCTTCACGGTGACCCGGTCGTGCTCGACCAGCTGCTCCGCCGCCCGCAGGGCGATCGCCAGGGCCAGACCGTCCCCGTCCCGCAGGAACACCCGGTCGCTCAGCGCCGCGTGGCGCAGCAGGTACTCGCGCCGCAGCCGGGCCCGCCGGCCTGCGTCCGCACCCAGTGCCTGGACCCGGCGGGCCTCCTCCTCGATGCCCGGCGCGTCCGCGTAGGCCCGATCCGGCACGGGCGGCCCCTCCCCGGGCGAGACCCACTCGGGCAACGGCGGCAGTAGCGGCAGGCCGCGCACCCGGAGCACCTCGTTCGCGAACTGCGGCTGCTCGACGGGCAGTCCGCGCTCCCCGAACAGCGCGAACAGCTCCGCCATGGACCGGGGCGGCACACCCGCCGGCATGTCATCGTCGGTGACCGGGACCTTGCCGAGGAGCGGCCCGCGGAACCGCCCCGGCGGCCGGGCCAACCACAGCCGCAGGGTGACGTGGCGGCGGTCGGTCTCCACCTCCTCACCGAACTCCAGTGCCAGCCCGTGGAGTTCGGACCAGGCGAAGCGGCGCGGCAGCAGGTACCGGACCAGCGTGACGCCGCGCTCATCCGCCCGCAGCCAGAAGGCGTACGGCGTCGCCAACAGCGCGGCGGCGCCCGCCGCGATCCCGACCAGGAGGGCCCCCAGGGGGTCGATGGCCTCGCCGCCGGCCAGGGAGATCCCCGTACCGACCGCCACCACGACGCCGACACCGGCCCGATCGCTCCGCAGCTGCATCGACGCCAACCGCACCGTGCGCATTCCCGTGTCCCCTTCCCCGAGACCGCCCCCACCGTCCCGTTCCGGCCCCGGCCCGGGCAAGCTCCGGCGCCCGGCTGTGACAGCCCCGTGACGCCCCTCGGCCCGCAGCCGGGGATCCCGGCCGCCCGCTACCGCCCGCTACCGCCCGCGCAGGCGGCGCACTAGGTCACGCGCGGCCGGTGGCCAGTCCGGGTACTCGAAGGCGAAGCCCGCCGCCCGCAGCCGGCCGGGCACCACCCGGCGGCTCTTCAGTAGCAGTTCGCTCTCCGAGCGGAGCGCGAACGCCCCCAGTTCGGCCATCCAGCGGGTCGCGGGCAGGGCCAGCGGCATGCCCCAGCAGGCCCGCAGTTCGCGCATGAACTCCCGCTGGGGCAGCGGGTTCGGGGCCGCGAGGTTGACCGGGCCGCTCAGCTCCTGGTGTTCGATCAGGAACGCGACGGCGCGGGCGAAGTCCCGCTCGTGGATCCAGGACACGTACTGCGCGCCGCCCGCGATCGGCCCGCCGACGCCGAGCCGGGCCAGCCAGGACAGCGAGTCGAGGGCGCCTCCGCGTTCGGGCCCGAGCACGACGGCGGTGCGCAGCGCGAGGCGGCGGGTGTCCGGGGTGTCGGCCTCGGCCTGGGCACCCTCCCAGGCCCGGGCGATGTCGACGCTGTACCGCCAGGAGGCCGGGGCGTCCGGCTCGTCGCCGCCGATCCGGCCGTCCAGTTCGTCGTTGGGCGCGTCGTGGCGGTGGGCGTAGACGGTGGCGGTGCTCATCTGCAGCCAGACGGCAGGGGGCCTGCGGGCGGCGGCGACGGCCTGGCCGACGGCCCGGGCGGAGTGCACCCGGGAATCCATCATGGACCGCTGATTCAGCTCCGTGTAGCGGCAGTTGACGCTGCGCCCGGCCAGGTTGACGACGACGTCGCTGCCGTCGACCTCCGCCGTCCAGGCACCCTGGGTGCGGCCGTCCCAGCCGACCTGTCGGGGCCCGGCGGGCCGCCGGCTGAGCACCACGACCTGGTGGCCGGCGGCCGTCAGGGTGCGGTCGAGCAGTTGCCCGAGCGCGCCGGAGCCACCGGGGATGACGATCTTCATGAGTTCCCCCTCACTTTCCGCTTCGAGCCTAGCCGACTAATTGAACGCGTTCAATTCAGTCTCCGCCGAGTGCCCGTCGGACCTGAAACCGCCCTGCAACTGCCCTGCAACCGCGTTGAGAGCGCGTTGAGAGCGCGCCCCGGCACACTCATGTCCGTCGCAAAGAGACCGCCGAGAGACCGCAGAGAGCCCGACCCACCGGAGAGAGGCCCGACATGACCACCACCCCCGTGCACCTGACCCCCGAGCAGATCGAGGACCCGGTCGGCGCCTACGCCGCCTTCCGCGATCAGGACGAGCTGCCCCGGGTCGTGCTACCCGGGCTGGAGACCCCGGTCCGGCTGGTCACCCGCCACCTGGACGTCAAGGCCGCGCTCACCGAACCCCGCCTGGTCCGGGACCGCACCGCCATCGCCACCGTCCGGGCCGAGTCCGACCCGCAGGACGAACTGCAGGCCGCCGCCTTCGACGCCTTTCCCCCCGAGTACGCCAAGTACCTCTCCGGTCACCTCGCGCTGTTCGACGGCGAGGAGCACGCCCGCCGCCGGGCCCCGCTCACCCGCGCCTTCACCGCCCGGCGGATCGCCGCCCTGCGCGGGTTCACCGAGCGCACCGCCGCCGAGCTGCTCACCGAACTCGCCGGGCGCGACCGGCCGGCCGATCTGCTGGCCGAGTTCGCCTACCCGCTGAGCACCCACGTGATCTGTGAGCTGGTCGGAGTGGAGACCGAGGACCGCACCCGGGTCTGCGACTGGATCCGCGACCTCGCGTACGGCGACGGCACCGGGATGGTGGACGGCCTGGCCGGCATCGTCGACTACGTCAAGGAGCTGATCGCCCGCCGCCGCGCCCACCCCACCGAGGACCTGATCTCCACCCTCGTCCACGGCACCCGCGAGGGCGAGCAGCCCCTCGACGAGGACGACCTGGTGTCCATCGTGGTCCTGCTGATCAACACCGGCATCACCCCGCCCGCACTCTTCCTCGCCCACGGCCTGCTCGCCCTCTTCGACCACCCGGACCAGCTGGCCCGGCTGCGCGACGAGCCCGAGCTGCTGGAGCGGGCCGTCCCCGAACTGCTGCGCTACGTCACCCTGGTGCGGATCGGCGCCACCCTCTACGCCACCGAGGACTTCGAGTTCGCCGGAACGGCGCTGCGCACCGGCGATCCGGTCACCGTCGCCCTGCTGGCCGCCGACCACGACCCCCGGGAGTACGGCGAGGCGCCCGAACGCCTGGACATCGAGCGGGAGTTCGGGCGCGGGGACGGCCACCTCGCGTTCGGCCACGGCGCCCACTACTGCCTGGGCGCGGCGCTCGGCCGACTGGTCACCTCCGTGGTGCTGGATCAGGTGCTGGTCCAGCGGCCCGAAGCGGCGCTCGCGGTCCGCCGGGAGGAGCTGGAGTTCGGCCACTGGCCGGGTGACGGTTTCCACCTGCTGGCCCTGCCGATCCAGCTGTGAACTCCGCACCGATCCGGCTGTGGACTCCGCGCTCCCGCAACCGCGGGCCGGTCAGGACCGGGCCGAGGCGAGCGCCTCGGCCACCAGCCCGGCCCGGTCCAGCGGCGCGTACCCGGCGACCGCCCGCTCGTACCCCGCCGGATCGGCCCGTTCGGCGTCCCGGCGGGCGGCGGCCGAGCCCATCGTCGGCTGGAAGCTGCGGGAGCAGCCGAACCGTTCGCTCAGCGCCACCATCCGCACCCCGGCCCGGATGCGCGCGGGATCGCCGGTCCGGGCCGCGTCGTCGAGGGCGGCCAGGCCGAGCGCCAGCAGCAGCGTCCCGGCAAGTGGGCCGTCCGGCGGAGCCGTCCGGCGCTCCAGCAGCCCGATCAGCTCGACCCGTAGCGCGGCCACCAGCGACGCCACCCGGTCGAGCCGCCCGTGCCGGGCGTGCGCGGCCACGCAGGCCGCCTCCAGTTCCAGCGCCCAGGCGCGGTCGGTGAGCGGGTCCGCGGCCTCGGCGAGCAGCGTGGTGGCCCGGCGCCACAACGCGAGCCCCGGCTCGCTCTCGCCCCGGGCGAGAGCGAGTTCGGCCCGTACCCCCAGCTCCGGGGAGAGCAGGTCGACGGCGTCCTCCGCGCGGTGGCGCACCGCCAGCGCCAGCCAGTACTCCGCGCCTTCCAGGTCCCCCGCCTGCAGACTGCCGATAGCCAGGCCCCAGCGCAGGCCCAGCATGTCGTTCCAGTCGCCGAGTTCGTCCAGCGTCCGGACCGCCTCCCGCAGCAGCGGCACCGCCTGCTCACCCTGCTCGCCCAGCAGGTGCAGCTCGCCGAGTCGGGCGAGGGCGAACACCCGCAGCCAGGGCACCGGCAGCGGGTCGAACACCGCGAGGGTGCGCCGGGTCGAGGCGATCGCCCGCTCCACCTGCTGCCGGCCCTCCCAGCGGTAGCCCAGCGCCGCCTCGGCGACGGCCGTCGCCAGCGGCGCCGGATCGGCGCGCAGGGCCTCCAGCGCCGTTCCGTCCGAGCCCAGTGGGTCGGGGACGGCCGCCAGGACGGCGGCGATCGCCCGCACCGGGGTGTCCGGCGCGGCCGGCGCCAGTCGGCGCAGCGTCGCGAGCAGCCGCAGCGCGCCGACCCCGGGGGTGACCCCGCTGCCGGCGGTGAGCAGGGTGTTGACGGCGCTCAGCGCGGTCAACGTCCTTATTGTCTCGCGCAGTTCGGGACCGTGGCGCAGCCTGGACACCGGCCCGCCGGCCTCCTCGGCCAGGGAAGACAGCCGGACGTGGTTGCCCTCCGTGGTCCACAGGGCGGCGAGCACGGCCGCGGTGGCTGCGACGGTGTCCGAGTCCCCGGCGGCGAGGGCCAGTCGGAGCGCGCGGGTCAGGTTCTCCTGGTCGGCCCGGATCAGCCGCCACGCCGCGGTGGCCTCCGGGCCGAACGGGCCGTCGTGCCGGGCGAGGCCGAACTCCCTTGCCCAGGCGAGGAACCGGCGGGTGACCACCTCCTCCTCCCCCGCCGCGGCACGCTGCGTGACGCCGAACTCTCGGACGGTCTCCAGCATCCGGAACCGGCCGCCGGTCGGGGTGTCGGTCAGCCGCAGGAGCGACTGGTCCACCAGGTCCTCCAGCACCGCCAGGGCGTCGCCGCCGTCCGGCAGGTGTCCGTTCAGGAGCACTTCGGCGGCCTCGACGGTGAAGCCACCGGGGAAGACGGACAGGGCACGCAGTGCCGCCCGACCGTCCGGCGCGAGCAGATTCCAGCTCCAGTCGACCACCGCCTGCAGGGTGCGGTGGCGCTGCGGAGCATCCCGGGGCCCGCCGCGCAGCAGGCCGAAGCGGTCCGCCAGCCGGGCGGCGATCTCGGCCACCGACATCACCCGCACCCGCGCCGCGGCCAGTTCGACGGCGAGCGGCAGCCCGTCCAGCCGGGCGCAGAGTCCGGCGACCGGGCCGGGTGGCAGTTCCACGTCGGGCCGGGCCGCGCGGGCTCGCCGGGTGAACAACTCGACGGTGCTCGCGGTGTCCAACTCCGGCAGCAGATAGACGGATTCGGCGGAGACGCCGAGCGGCGTCCGGCTGGTGGTGAGCACCCGCAGCTCCCGGCCCGCGGCAACCAGGCCGTGCACCAGCTCGGCCACGCCGCGCACCACGTGCTCGCAGTTGTCCAGCACCAGCAGTGCCGGGCCGGGGCCGAGCACGGCGGCCGTCCCGGCCGGATCCGGCGCGCCGAGGGCCTCCGCCACCGCCCCGGACACCTCCTCGTCGGCCGACACCCCGGCCAGCGCCACCAGGTGCACCACCCGCTGCGGAGCATCCCTGGCCACCGCGGCCGCCACCCTGGTCTTCCCCAGCCCACCGGGGCCGACCACCGACACCACCCGGGCGCTGCGCAGCAGTTGCGCCACGGCCGCGCGATCGGCGTCCCGACCGAGCAGCTCATTGGGCTCGTGCGGCACCCCGCGCCGCACCGGGGCCTGCTCGCTATGCAGCAACTCCTGGTGCAGCTGGCGCAGTTCCGGCCCCGGGTCGGTGCCGAGCGCCTCCCGCAGGCCGCGCCGGTAGCGGTCGTACCGGTCGAGCGCGGCGGCCGCCCCGCCCGTACGGGCCTCGCAGCGCAGCAGTTCGAGCAGCACCTCCTCGTCCCGGGGGTGGGCGGCCGCCTCCACCGCGAGCGCCTCGGCGGCCTCCGCGCACCGGCCGGTCCGGGCCAGCGCGAGCGCCCGCCCCCGGCGCAACGCCCGCCGGGTGCCCGCCCGTTCGGCGCGCAGCGCCGCCACCGGATCCGCCCCGCCGGGCTCGTCCCACTCCCCCGACCCGCCCCACAGCTCCAGCCCCGCATCGGCCTCCGCCAACGCCCCGGCGTGGTCCCCGGCCCGGCCCTTCTCCACGGCCGCCGCCGCGTGCAGCAGCACCGCCGCGGCGTCCACCCGCTCCTCGCCCAGGCCCAGCCGGTACCCCGTCGGCGTACTGGCGATCAGCTGCGCCCCGTAGCGGCCCCGGGCCCGCGACACCAGCACCTGCAGCGCCTTCCCCGGCCGCTCCGGCCCCTCCCCCGGCCACAACCCCTCGATCAACCGCCCGCTGGCGCAGCCTCCCCGGACGTCCGCCGCGAGCAGCGCCACCAGCCCCCGTACCCCGGGCGCGGTGACCTCCTCACCGCGATAGGAAACCGTGGACAGCACCCGCAGCTCGATCGTCACCCGGCCAGCCTAGCGATCAGGAACAGCCACCCACGGGCCAGTTCGCATGTTTCCGAACAGAAACGGTCTCCATACGGAGCATTGTCAGTGCCGCCGCATAGCCTCCGTCCTCCCAGCACCGGATCGGATCGGAGGAACCACCGATGGCCCCTGAGGCAACCGTTCGCCGCGGCACACGGCGCACCCAGCACACCTACGTCTGGCTGGCGACGATCACCGCCAACGACGGCATCTGCGCCTACTGCGCGATCAGCACCGCGACGACCCTGGACCACGAGGAGCCGGTGGCCGACGAGGGCGCGGACGTCTGGTGGAACTTCATCCCGGCGTGCAAGCCGTGCAACGACTGGAAGGCCAAGCGCACCGCCCGACAGTGGCTGACCGACCAGAAGCTCCACCGAGACCGCCCCGAGGTGGGCTTCGACACCCGGATGATGCCCATGCGCATGATCCTCGGTTTCGAGGACCGGCTGGAGAAGGTCAGGCGCCGGATCCGGGACGCCGACCGCCGCGACTGGTTCCGGCACCACTTCGGAGCGATCCGGCACCGGAACAAGGAGGAGATGTGGGAACACCTCAGCGACTGCGAGGCGATGCTGGCCCGGTATCCGTTCAAACCCTGGACGACACCGAACGTGGGACCGGACGACGCGGACACCTGCCGGCGGCACATGTGTTGCGGCTGGCGACACCCGGACGCCACCACCATCAGTGCCGTGATCCTCGCCCCGGACGACCGCACCCACTTCGCGCGCGCGGCCTACGAAGCCGGCCTCTCCGAAGGGGATCTGACCGCCAGGCTGATCCGCGATCACCTCGCCCGCCGCACCATCCCCACCCAGCGCCGGCCGTAGCCGCCCCAGGGGTGTCGGCACACCGTGCCGGTCACTCCGCCAGGGCGGCGGCCCGAGCGGTGTCGCCGCCGACGAGGCCGTAGACCTCGTGGTGCCCTCGCGCCGCAGCCGGGCGGTGGTTCACCCGATCGCCCGGCTCGACGGACGCGCCCCCCGTGGCCCCAGGGCCGGTCGTCACGCCCAGCGGCGGGCGGCGGCGGGTGAGCGTATGTTGCGGTCATGACCAGTGACGAGACGGCCATCCCGGCCGTAGGGGTGCGCCCGCTGGACGAGGTGTTCGACGCGATCGAGGCTGCCAACCGCCGCCCGCAGCCGTGGACCGGTTTCGACCACGGCGTCCTGGGGGCCTACCGGTGGGCCGCCGGGGCCCAGGTGGCGGCGCCCGTCACCGCCGCCGCGGCGCTCGGCGCCGCCGGACCGTGCCGCGCACAGCTGCTCGCCGAGCACCAGGCCGCCGCCGTCCGCCTGCGCGACGCCCTGCGAGCGAGCGCGGACGCCGCGTACGCCCTCGGTGCCTACCAGGCGCTGGCCTGGCTGTGCGGACACCACGAGGACCGTCCCTGACCGGAGCCCGGAACGGGTGGGCGGCCGGAATCCCGGCCCGTTGACACCCGGCGCCCGGCTGAGCGGCGCGCGGCGGCCGGCATGCCCGGGGTGGTTCCGCCTGAAATGCCCGGCGAGGTGACGGTTTCATCGAGGCGCCAGCGGTTAGCCGCATGCCTGGGCCCGTCCGGCGCCCGATGAACCCGGTCCGAAACGTGGAGGAGTTCGGCGATGAAGGTTTCCGACTACGTGCTGGAGCGCCTGCGCGACTGGGGGGTGGAGCACGTCTTCGCCTACCCGGGCGACGGGATCAACGGCCTGCTGGCCGCTTGGGGCCGGGCCGAGGACCGGCCCCGGTTCATCCAGGCGCGGCACGAGGAGATGGCCGCCTTCCAGGCCGTCGGGTACGCCAAGTTCTCCGGCCGCACCGGGGTGTGCGCGGCGACGTCCGGGCCGGGGGCGATCCACCTGCTCAACGGACTGTACGACGCCAAGCTCGACCACGTCCCGGTCGTGGCGGTCGTCGGGCAGACGGACCGCAGCGCCATGGGCGGCTCCTACCAGCAGGAGGTCGACCTCGTCAGCCTGTACAAGGACGTGGCCTCGGAGTACTGCGAGATGGTCACCGTCCCCGCCCAGCTGCCCAACGTGCTGGACCGGGCGATGCGCATCGCGGCCACGCGGCGCACCGTCACCGCGGTGGTCATCCCGGCCGACGTGCAGGAACTCGACTACGAGCCCCCGGCCCACACGTTCAAGCAGGTCCCCTCCAGCCTCGGCCTCCCCCACTACGCGCCCGTCCCCGCCGAGGACGATCTCGCGAGGGCGGCGGAGGTCCTCAACGCGGGCGAGAAGGTGGCCATGCTGATCGGCCAGGGCGCCCGGCACGCCCGCGCCGAGGTCGAGCAGATCGCCGACCTGCTCGGCGCCGGGGTGGCGAAGGCGCTGCTCGGCAAGGACGCTCTGCCCGACACCCTGCCGTACGTCACCGGCTCGATCGGGCTCCTCGGCACCCGCGCGTCGTACGAGATGATGCGCGACTGCGACACCCTGCTGGTGGTGGGCTCCAGCTTCCCGTACACCCAGTTCCTGCCCGAGTTCGGCCAGGCGCGGGCGGTGCAGGTCGACCTGGACCCGTCCATGGTGGGCTTGCGCTACCCGTTCGAGGTCAACCTCGTCGGGGACGCCGTCGAGACGCTGCGGCGGCTGATCCCGCTGCTGGAGCCGAAGTCGGACGGCACCTGGCGCAAGACCGTCGAGGACAACAGTGCCCGCTGGTGGGAGGTGATGCAGCGCCGCGCCGAGGTGTCCGCGGACCCGATCAACCCGGAGTACGTCGTCCACGCCCTGGACTCGCTGCTGCCCGAGAACGCGATCGTGGCCGCGGACTCCGGCTCGGCGGCCAACTGGTACGCCCGCCACCTGCGGTTCCGCGACGGGATGCGCGGCTCGCTGTCGGGGACGCTGGCCACCATGGGGCCCGGGGTGCCGTACGTGATCGGCGCGAAGTTCGCCCACCCGGACCGGCCCGCGATCGCGATCGTCGGCGACGGCGCGATGCAGATGAACGGCCTGACCGAGCTGATCACCGCCGCGAAGTACTACCGGGAGTGGTCCGATCCGCGCCTGGTGGTGGCGGTGCTGAACAACCACGACCTGAACCAGGTGACCTGGGAGATGCGGGCGATGCAGGGCGCCCCGCAGTTCGAGCCGTCCCAGAGCCTGCCGGATGTGCGCTACGCCGACGTCGCCCAGTTGTTCGGGCTGCACGGACGCCGGGTGGAGCGCCCGGAGGACGTGGGGCCGGCCTGGAGCCAGGCGCTCTCGGCGGACCGACCGTTCGTGATCGACTTCCGTACCGACCCCGCGGTGCCGCCGATCCCGCCGCACGCGACCTGGGACCAGATCAAGGCCGCCGCCCTGTCCGTCCTCAAGGGCGACAGCGACCGGGGCTCCGTCCTCCGGCAAGGGGTGAAGGCCAAGGTCCAGGAGTTCCTGCCCGGCAACGGCGGGAACTGACCGATGACCGGCCATCAGGACGTCGATCTGGCCGCGCTGGAGCGGGCGCTCCGGACCGAGGTGGACGGCGAGGTCCGATTCGACGCGGGCAGCCGCGGCGCGTACGCGACCGACGGCTCGAACTACCGGCAGGTCCCGCTCGGCGTGGTCGTCCCGCGCACCGTCGAGGCCGGCGCGGCGGCGGTCGCCGTGTGCTCCCGGTTCGGCGCGCCGCTGCTGTCCCGGGGCGGTGGCACCAGCCTCGGGGGGCAGTGCACGAACGAGGCCGTGGTCATCGACTGGACCAAGTACTGCAACCGCCTGCTCTCGGTTGACACCGAGGCGCGGACCTGCGTGGTCGAGCCAGGCATCGTCCTGGACCAGCTCAACCGGCAACTCGCCCCGCACAAGCTGAAGTTCGGACCTAAACCGTCCACGCACACGCACTGCGCGCTGGGCGGGATGATCGGCAACAACAGCTGCGGGGCGTCCGCGCAGGCCTACGGCAAGACCGCCGACAACGTCCGCCGCCTGGAAGTCCTCACCTACGAGGGCATCCGGTTCTGGGCCGGACCGACCGGCGAGGAGGAGTTCGGGCGGATCGTGGCCGACGGCGGCCCCACCGCAAGGCTCTACCAGGGGCTGCGGCACATCGTGGCCCGCCACCTGGCCGAGATCCGCACGGGCTATCCGAAGATCCCGCGCCGGGTCTCGGGCTACAACCTGGACTCCCTGCTGCCGGAGAACGGCTTCGACGTCGCCCGGGCCCTGGTCGGCAGCGAGGGCACCCTGGTCACGGTCCTGCGAGCCGAGCTGGAGCTGGTCCAGGTGCCGGCCGCCGAGGCACTGCTGGTCCTCGGGTTCGACGACATCTACACCGCCGCCGACGCCGTGCCCCGGCTCCTGGAGCACAGCCGGCCCTCCCAGTTGGAGGCCATCGACGGGCGGATGGCCCAGCTGATGCGCGAGGAGCACGCCTACCTCGACTCCCTGGAACGGCTGCCCGAGGGCGACAGTTGGCTGCTGCTCCAGTTCACCGGTGACACGAAGGAGGAGGCGGACGCGCAGGGGTACGCGCTGTTGCGGGCGATCGGCCGCGACGAGGACGACCCGCGGGTGGTGCTCTCGGACGACCCCGCGCGCGAGCAGGAGATGCTGAAGGCCCGCGAGGCGGGCCTGGGCGTGACCGCCCGCCCGCCGGACGGCTCCGAGACCTGGGAGGGCTGGGAGGACTCCGCGGTCGCCCCGGAGAAGCTCGGCGCCTACCTGCGCGACCTTGAGCGCCTGTTCGACCGGTACGGCTACCAACAGGCCTCCCTGTACGGGCACTTCGGGCAGGGCTGTGTGCACACCCGGATCCCGTTCGAACTGCGCGACGGCAAGGGCGTCGAGGCGTTCCGGTCGTTCCTCTTCGACGCCGCCGACCTGGTCGCCTCCTACGGCGGCTCGCTGTCCGGCGAGCACGGCGACGGGCAGGCCCGCGGCGAACTGCTGCCCCGCATGTTCACCCCCGCACTCGTCGAGGCGATGGGCGAGGTGAAGGCGCTGTTCGACCCGGGCAACCGGATGAACCCCGGCAAGGTCGTCCACCCCCACCGCGTCGACGACAACCTGCGCCTGGGGGTCGACTGGCGGCCCCAGCCGCAGCAGACGCACTTCGCGTATCCCGACGACGACCACGACTTCGGCCAGGCGGTGCTGCGCTGCGTCGGCATCGGCAACTGCCGCACCCACCAGGGCGGCGTGATGTGCCCCTCGTACCGGGCCACGCAGGAGGAGGAGCACTCCACCCGCGGCCGGGCCCGGCTGCTGTTCGAGATGCTGGGCGGCCACGACGACTCCCCGGTCACCGGCGGGTGGCGCTCCACCGAGGTCCGCGACGCGCTCGACCTGTGCCTGGCCTGCAAGGGCTGCAAGTCCGACTGCCCGGTCGGCGTCGACATGGCCACCTACAAGGCCGAGTTCCTCGCCCACCACTACCAGGGCCGGCTCCGGCCGGCCGCCCACTACGCGATGGGCTGGCTCCCGCTGTGGGCCGGACTCGCCCAGGCCGCACCCCGACTGGCGAACTCCGCCCTGCACGCCCCGGTCATCGGCCGGATCGGGAAGACGCTGGCCGGGATCGACCCGCGCCGCACCGCACCGCTCTTCGCGCCGGAGTCGTTCCAGGAGGGCCGGCGCCGCGCCGGTCGGCCGCAACCCGACCCGGGTGATCCGCGCACCGTACTGCTGTGGCCGGACACCTTCACCAACCGCTTCCACCCCCACATCGCCCGAGCGGCCGTCCAGGTGCTGGAGGACGCCGGCTTCCGCGTCGCCGTCCCCGAGGAGCCGGTGTGCTGCGGTCTGACCTGGATCTCCACCGGGCAGCTCGCCACCGCCCGCCGCGTCCTGCACCGCACCACGCGGGTCCTGCGTCCGTGGCTGGAAGCCGGAACCCCGATCATCGGCCTCGAACCCTCGTGCACCGCGGTCTTCCGGGACGACGCCCCGAACCTGCTCGCCGGCGACCAGGACATCGCCCGGCTCGCGGCCCGGACGCGCACCTTCGCCGAACAACTCGTCCACCACGCCCCGGACGGATGGCAGCCACCTCGGCTCGACCGGGCGGCGACCGTGCAGACCCACTGCCACCAGCACGCCGCCCTCGGCACCGGGGCGGACCGCCAACTGATGGACCGCGCGGGCCTGGACGCGAGGATCCTCGACGAAGGCTGCTGCGGCCTGGCCGGCAACTTCGGTTTCGAACAGGGCCACTACGACCTGTCACAGGCCATCGCCGAGCAGGGCGTCCTGCCCGCCGTTCGCGACACCCCGTCGAGTTCCCTCGTGCTGGCCGACGGATTCAGCTGCCGCACCCAGATCGACCAGGCCGACACCGGCCGCACCGCCGTGCACCTGGCCGAAGCCCTCGCCCTGGCCCTGGCCGGGCCGCTGCCCGCCTCCCACCCGGAGTCGGCCGTCGCCCGCCCGCGACCGCGCCCGGCGGCGGCCAGGCTGCTCACCACCGGCCTGGCCGGCGCGGCGGCGGGGCTGGCGGCAGGAGCGGTCCTCGCCGCACGGCACCGCCACCGGTCCCGTAGGAGCCACCCTTCCCGCAGGAGGTAGACATGTGGAAATCGCTGCACGAGCGGCTGCACCGCGAGGCCCGCGCCTACGCCGGCGACGAAGACCGCCCGCTGGCCGCCTACTCGGGCTTGATGGCCCTCTACGCCGCCACGGCGGGCGCCGTCACGGCCGCGGCCACGGCCGACCGCCGCGCGCTGCCCGACCCGACCCCGTGGGACGTCGCCCTGAGCGCGCTGGCCACCCACCAACTGGCCCGCCTGCTCGCCAAGGATCCCGTCACCAGCCCGCTGCGCGCCCCGTTCACCCGCTTCGAAGGCACCTCCGGCCCGGCCGAACTCGAGGAGGAGGTGCGCGGCACCGGAGGCCGCAAGGCCATCGGCGAACTGCTCACCTGCCCGTTCTGCATCGGCCTGTGGGCGGCCACCGGCCTCACCGCCGGAGCCGTCTTCGCCCCGCGGGCCACCCGGCTCGCCGCCGCCACCCTGGCGGCACTCGCCGGAGCCGACTTCCTGCAGTTCGCCCGTGCGGCCGCCCAGCACGCGGCTGAGCAGACGTCATGACCTCCGCCGACCACTCCACCATCGCCGACCTGCGGGTACGGGTCCTCGACATCCCCACCGACGGCCCGGAGGCGGACGGGACGCTCGCCTGGGTTCACACCACCATGATCCTGGCCCAGGCCCGCAGCGGGGACACGAGCGGCCTGGGCTGGACCTACGGCGACCCGGCCACCGCCGACGTGATCACCGGCCGGCTCTCCGGCATCGTGACCGGCCGACCGGCACTCGACGTACCCGCCGCCAACGAGGCGATGAGCCGCGCGGTGCGCAACGCCGGCCGCCCCGGCCTGGTCTCCGGCGCCGTCTCCGCGATCGACATCGCCCTGTGGGACCTCAAGGCCCGCCTCCTCGGGCTGCCGCTGGCCGACCTCCTCGGCCGGGCCCGCACCGAGGTGCCCGTCTACGGCAGCGGCGGCTTCACCACCTACACCGACCACCGGCTGGCCGAGCAGCTCGACGGCTGGGCAGCGCAGGGCATCCCCCGCTTCAAGATCAAGATCGGTGAGGGGTGGGGCACCAACGAACGGCGCGACCTGCGACGCACCGGCCGAGCCCGCACCCTGGTAGGCGACGACGCCGAGCTCTACGTCGACGCCAACGGGGCCTACACCCGCAAACAGGCGGTCCGGATCGGCCGGGCCCTGACCGACCTGGGCGTGTCCTGGTTCGAGGAGCCCGTCTCCTCCGACGACCTCACCGGCCTCGCCCACCTGCGCGACGCCGTCACCGCCGACGTCGCCGCCGGTGAGTACGGCTACGACCTGCCCTACTTCGCCCGCATGATCCCGGCGGTCGACTGTCTCCAGGCCGACGCCACCCGCTGCGGCGGCCTCACCGTCTGGCTGCGAGCCGCCGCCCTCGCCGAGGCCCACGGCCTCCAACTGTCCGGCCACTGCGCCCCGCACGCCCACGCCCACGCCGCTGCCGCCGTGCCGAACCTGCGCCACCTGGAGTGGTTCCACGACCACGTCCGCATCGAGAACCTCGTCTTCGACGGCACCCTCGACCCGGCCGGCGGACACCTGCACCCGGGCCGCGACGGCGCGCCCGGGCTCGGTCTGACGGTCCGGGCCGACGTGGCGGAGCAGTACCGTGCGCGCACCTGACGCCGACGGTCGGGCCGAGTCGGCGCCCCCCGCCGCCACCAGCGGCGCTCCGGCCCCGCACGCCCTGCGGGACTACGCGCTGCTCGCCGACGGCGAGCGCGGCGCCCTGGTGGGACCGCGCGGCGACATCGTGTGGATGTGCGCACCCGCCTGGGACAGCGACGCCGTGTTCACCGCCCTGATCGGCGGCCACGGCTGGTACAGCGTCACCCCCACCGGCTCGTTCGTCTGGGGCGGCTACTACGAACCGGGCACCCTGATCTGGCGCTCCCGCTGGGTCACCACCAGCGGGATCACGGAGTGCCGCGAGGCCCTCGCCCACCCCGGCGACCCGCACCGCGCCGTGGTGCTGCGCCGGCTCCTGGCCGTCGACGGGGACGCCCGACTGGACGTGGAACTGAACCTGGCGGCCGGCTTCGGCACCGACCCGCTCCGGGAGCTGCACCGCGACGAGCGAGGCCGGTGGACGGGCCGCGCCGGCAGCCTCCACGTGCGATGGAGCGGGGCACCCGACGCCCACCCGGACGGCACGGTGCTGCGCAGCGCGCTGGCCCTGCCGGCCGGGGCCCACCATGACCTCGTGCTGGAGGTCTCCGACCGCCCGCTGCCCCGCAGCGAGCCGGCCGACCACCTGTGGCGGGCGACGCAGGAGAGCTGGTCCGCCTGCGTGCCGGGCCTCGCGCACACCCTGGGCAGCCGCGACGCCCGGCACGCGTACGCCGTGATGGCCGGCCTGACCACCTCGACCGGGGGCGCGGTGGCCGCGGCCACCACCAGCCTGCCGGAGCGGGCCGAGCAGGGCCGCAACTACGACTACCGGTACGTGTGGATCCGTGACCAGGCCTACATCGGCCAGGCCGACGCCGCAGCCGGCGGCCACCGGCTGCTGGACGACTCGGTGCGGTTCATCACCGCCCGCCTCCTCGAACACGGCTCCGACCTCGCCCCGGCCTACACCGCCACCGGGCACCCCGTGCCCGACCGGCGCACCCTGGACCTGCCCGGCTACCCGGGCGGCTTCGACGTCGTCGGCAACCGGGCCAACCGTCAGTTCCAGCTCGACGCGTTCGGCGAGAGCCTGCTGGTGCTCGCCGCGGCCGCCCGCCACGACCGCCTCGACGCGGGCGGCTGGCAAGCGGCACTGACCGCCGCCCGGGCCATCGCCGCCCGCCACCGGGAGCCGGACGCCGGCATCTGGGAACTCCACGACGACCGCTGGGCCCACAGCAGCCTCACCTGCGCAGCGGGCCTGCGGGCGATCGCCCAGGCCGCCCCGCGCGCCTCCACCGCACGGGCGGGGTCATGGGAAGCACTGGCGGACCGGATCATCGCCGAGACGTCCGCAGAGTGCCTCCACCCCTCCGGCCGCTGGCAACGCTCCGCGACCGACCGCGGCGTGGACGCGGCCCTGCTGATGCCCGCCCTGCGCGGCGCCCTGCCCGCCGAGGACCCCCGCACCATCGCCACCCTGCACGCGGTACGCGCCGACCTCACCCAGGACCACTACGTCTACCGGTTCCGCCACGACCAGCGACCCCTCGAAGACGCCGAAGGCGCCTTCCTGCTGTGCGGCTTCGCCATGGCCCTGGCCGAGCACCAACAGCACGACGACATCGAGGCGGTGCGCTGGTTCGAGCGCAACCGCGCCGCCTGCGGACCACCGGGCCTTTACGCGGAGGAGTTCGACGTCGCCCAGCGCCAGCTGCGCGGAAACCTTCCCCAGGCCTTCGTCCACGCGATGATGCTCGAAACCGCCGCCCGACTCGCCTCCGGTGGTCCGACGACCTGACGCCCGGCCCCCGTCGGTGTCATGCGCCGGGGCGGCGTGCGGCCATGAGGTCGGAGCTGGGGGCCCGCACGAGGTGCAGGCCGTGGGCGTGGAGTTCTTCGGCGAGCTGCTCGGGTGGGGCCGGCCACATGTCGAACGTCTCCCGGGCCTCGCGCAGCAGTTCCCCCTCCCGTTCGACGCGGTAGGTGAAGACCATGCGCAGGATGCCGCGGAAGGGCCGGCGGGTGACCTCCGCGCTGTACAGGTCCGGGCCCACCCGCACCGGCCCCAGCCTGCCCACCGCCTCGCACCCGGCGGGCAGGTCGGCGGGCGGAGGATCGAACAGGAGCAGGCCGCCCGGCAGGAGGGCTGCCGAGATCGCCCGCCAGGTGGAGCGCCTCGTGGCGGGGTCCAGGCATCCGATCACATTGGAGGCGACAGCCAGGTCCGCCACGGCGGCCAGCCCCGCCGTTGCGACGGCTTCGGGGTGCACGGTGACGCGAGCGCGCTGGTCCGCGCCCAGGTGGGCCAGGCGCGACAGCAGGGCGGCGCGCATGGCCGGGGCCGGCTCCACGGCGTGGACGGGCACGCCGGATCTCCGCAGCAGGACGTCGGTGACGATTCCCGTGCCCGCGCCGACGTCCAGGATCGCGTGCCGGGCGCGGGCGGCGGCCTCGGTGAAGCGGCGCTCGGCCAGACGGCGGTCGGTCTCGGCCTGAAGGAGGTCGAAGAACTCCGCGGTGACCGCGTAGCCGCCGGTGCCGCACACGCCCGGGCTACCTGCCCCGACCCGTGAAGCGGGTCGGTTCCGCGAGCGCGCTGCCATCGAGGCCGGCCAGGAGGTCGGCGACGTCCCGGTGGACTTCGAGTGCACCCGCCGAGCGCAGGGCCCGCTCGCCGAAGCCCCCCGAGAGCACCGCCACGCACACCACCTTCGCCTGGCCCGCGGCCTGCACGTCCCAGGGGGTGTCACCGACGAACAGCGCCTGCTCCGGTTCGGCTCCGGACTTGGCGAGGGCGGCGCGGACCAGGTCGGGGGCGGGCTTGCTGGCCTCCACGTCGTCGGCGCTGGTGGCGTGGTCGATCGCGTCGTCCGCGTCCAGTGCGCGGCGCATCACCTCCAGGTCCCGCCGGGAGGCGGAGGAGGCGAGGGTGATCGTCCAGCCGCGCCCCTTCAGCGCCCGCAGCAGCTCTGCCGCGCCGTCGAAGGCCCGCAACGAGGGCCAGAAGCGGGCGAACAGCGCCTGGTGCGCCGCGCTGATCGCCTCGTCCTCGCCGCGGTCGCGGTCCTCGCCCAGCAGATGGTCCAGGAGCTGGTCGCCGCCCATCCCGATCGCCCCGTGGATACGGGCCATCGCCGGGGTGTGACCGAACTGCGCGAGCGCCTCGCTCCACGCGATGGTGTGCCGGTAACTGGTGTCGAGCAACGTGCCGTCGACATCGAACAGCGCTGCGGCCGACATCGAACAACCTCCTTGGCTTCTGTCCCGGACCGGCCGGCCCGTCCTTCGACGCTACGTCCCACCGATCGGCACCGCACGGCACCCACCCCGTTTACCGCGCCGCGTTGGGGAAACCCGCAGCAGCATGGAAGCTGTGGAACCCGCACGCCGAACCGTCGTGATCACCGGGGCCAGCGCGGGCATCGGACGCGCCTGCGCGGTGGCGTTCGCCGCCCGCGGGGACCGGCTCGCGCTGATCGCCCGCGGCCGGGCAGGCCTGGACGGCGCGGTACGCGAAGCCGAGGAGGCAGGTGCCGACAGGGTCATCGCCATCGAGGCGGACGTCGCCGACGCCCGCGCGGTGGAGGCCGCCGCCGAACGGGCCGAGGCCGAACTCGGGCCGATCGACGTGTGGGTCAACGATGCGTTCGCCTCCGTCTTCGCGCCCTTCACCGAGATCGACCCCGAGGAGTTCCGGCGCGTCACGGAGGTCACCTACCTCGGCTACGTGTTCGCCACCCGCGCCGCGCTGGCGCGGATGCTGCCGCGCGACCGCGGGGCGATCGTGCAGGTCGGCTCGGCCATCGCCTACCGGGGCATCCCCCTGCAGAGCGCCTACAGCGGAGCCAAGCACGCCATCCAGGGCTTCAACGAGGCCCTGCGGTGCGAACTCCTCGCCTCCGGCACCCGGGTGCGCACCACGATGGTGCAGATGCCGGCCGTGAACACCCCGCAGTTCGACTGGGTCCGCTCCCGGCTGCCCAACCGGGCCCAGCCGGTGCCGCCGATCTACCAGAGCGAGGTCGCCGCGCGCGCCGTCCTGTTCGCGGCCGATCACCCCGGGCGGCGCGAGTACTGGGTCGGCGGCAGCACGGTGGCCACCCTGGTGGCGAACGCGATCGTGCCCGGGCTGCTGGACCGCTACCTGGCCAGAACGGGGTTCGGTTCCCAGCAGGAAGACCGCGGCCGGCGGGCCGCGGACCCGGACAACCTGTTCGAACCGGTCGACGTGAAGCGCGATTTCGGCGCCCACGGCCGGTTCGACGACCGGGCCCGCGGGCGCAGCCGGCAGCAGCAGGCGGCGCACGCCCTCGGCGGCCTCGCCGACGCGGTGCGGCACGCAGCCACACGGGTGCAAGCGGGTTTGCCCGCCGCCGGCGACGGGTTCCTCTCACGGATGCGGGGAGCACGCGCCCCGCAGCGATCGGACAGGAGTTTCTGACCATGCCTCGCGGATCGAGCCCCAAACGGGAGCGGCAGTACGAGCACATCAAGGACAGCGCGCTGGAGCGCGGCGAGAGCGAGAAGCGCGCCGAGGAGATCGCCGCCCGTACGGTGAACAAGGAACGCGCGCGACACGGGGAGTCGAAGACCGCCAGTCGCAGCTCGTTGAAGGACATGTCCTCCTCCCGCCGGGGCGGGCTGCGCTCGCACAGCGGTGCGCAGGGCCCCACGAAGGAGCAGCTGTACAACGAGGCCAAGCAACGCAACATCCACGGCCGCTCGAAGATGAACAAGAAGCAGCTCGAACACGCCCTGGGCCGTTAGGAGTTGGTGACCGTGGATACCGTTCCCGTGCCGCCCGACCCCGACATCACCCCCACTCCCCCGCCCCAGCCCCCGCAGCCGCCGGGCCCGCCCCAACCCGTGGAGCCGCCCGGTCCGCCGGAGCCGGTCAGGCCTCCCGTGCCACCGGATCCGCCGCCGCCCGGGCAGCCCCGCCCGCCGGAACCTCCCGACTGACCCGAAGCCGCGAGGCACGGCCGGTCCGTGGACCCGCCGGGTGCCGCCAGGCGGCCGGCCATGGCCAACGCCCGAGGACGACAGGAGGTCCGGTGCTCGCCCGGCTGGTGGAGATCGTGGTGTGGGGTGCCGTGCTGACCGGACTGACGGTTGTCCTCATCAGTTCGGTGTCACCCGTCGAGATGGCGGTGGCAGGCGCCGCCGCCCTGGGCGGGGGACTCGCCGCACAGCAGATGCGCCGGGCCGCCGGCGTCCGCATCGCGGGCGGCCGGGGCGCGGGGCGGGCACTCCTCGTCCTGCCACGCGCCGTCCTGCGGGGGCTCGCCGTACTGGTGGCGGACCTGGTCACCACGCCGACCGCCGGAGTGCGGCGCGTGAGGCTGCGCCCCGGTGCGGCGGCCGCCTGGGCCGGCGCGCTGATCGCCGCGTCGCCGGACACCTGCGTGATCGACGTCCCGAACGACGACGAGGTCGTCGTGCACGCCCTGCGCCCCGGTGCCGGGCCGGTCGAGGAGGCCGTGGCCAGCCCGGAAGCGGCGCCGTGAACGCCTGGAGCGCGGCCGCGCTGGTCCTGCTGGGAGGCCCGGCACCGGTGTGCCTGTGGGTGGCGGCGCGCGGCACCGCGATTCGCCGGCTGCTCGGGGCGTCGCTGCTGTCGACGTCGGTCGGCGCGGTGTTCCTGCTGCTGCCGATGGCGTACGACCGTTCCTCCTACCAGGACCTCGCGCTGATGCTGGCCGTCCTGGCCCCCGCCGGCACCCTCGTCTTCACCCGCTTCGTCGCGGGCCACCGGCACAACGCCCGCTCGCACGATTCCACGCCCGAGACCTGACAAGACCGCGCGCCGCTCGCCACGGGCGTGGGAGGGAGTCCGGATTGACGCCGCGCCATGTGATCGTGCTGGTACTGCTGTGGGCCGGTGTGGGGTGCGTGCTGCTGTCGGCGGCCGCGGTGCTGCGGCTGCGCGGCACGCTGATGCGCCTGCACGCCCTGGCCCCCGCGTCCTGTGCCGGATTGCCGCTGATCGCCGCGGCCGTCGCCCTCGACCAGGGGACCGGCCGGGGAGCCGCCAAGACGCTGTTCATCGGCCTGGTCTTCGCCGTCGGAGGGACGGTCACCACGATGGCCATCGGACGCGCCGCCCGCCAGGCCGGGGCCGACGACGGGAGCGGGGTGTGAACCAGTGGCTCATCGGCGTCGCCGTCGCCTTCGTCGTCATCGCCGCCACGGTCGCGGTCCTCACGCGTGACCCGGCCCGCCAGGCCGTCGTCCTGTCCGTGCTGGGCCTGGGCCTGGCGGTACTGTTCACGGTCCTCCAGGCCCCCGACGTGGCCCTGTCCCAGCTGGCCGTGGGCACCGCGCTGACCCCGCTGCTGATCCTGCTGACCGTCCGCAAGGCCACCCGCCGTTCCACCCGCACCGGCGACCCGGGCGCCACCGGCGACGACGGGGAGCAGAAGTGACGGCCCGCACCCGGTTGCTGGTGTTCCTGGCGTCCGCCGCCGTGATCGCCGCGTTCTTCACCGCCGCGTGCACCCGGCTCCCACCGTTCGGAACGGACAGCCACCCCTACGGGCAGCGGGCGGTGGCGGCGGCCCTCGACCGGCGCACCGCCAACGTCGTCTCCTCCGTCAACTTCGACGTCCGCGCCTTCGACACCCTCGGCGAGGAGTCCATCCTCTTCGGTACCGTCCTGGGTGCCACCCTGCTGCTGCGCCGGGCCCGCGACGAACGCCACCGCCGCGCCGAAGCCGAACGGGTCATGCCCACCACCCGCCTGTTCGGCAGCCTGCTGCTGCCCGTCACCCTGGTCGTGGGCGTGTACATCGTCGCGCACGGCCAGCTCAGCCCCGGCGGCGGCTTCCAGGGCGGCGTCGTCCTCGCCACCGCCCTGCATCTGGCCTACGTCGCCGCCGACTACCGCGCCTTGAAGAGGCTTCGCCCGCTGGCCGTCCTGGACGTCGCGGACTCGCTCGCCGCCGCGTCCTACAGCCTGGTCGGCCTGGCCGGGCTGATCGCCGGCGGCGCGTTCCTCAAGAACGTGCTGCCGCTGGGCACCTTCAACACCATCACCTCCGGCGGCACCGTTCCGGTCCTGAACGCGGCCGTGGGCATCGAGGTCGCCTGCGGCCTGATCGCGCTGCTCGCGCACTTCCTCGACCAGGCCGTCGAACTCACCGACCCCGACCAGCACGAGATCGGAGACAGCTGATGGGGACGTGGGTCTTCCTGGCCGCCGGATGGGTCCTGCTCATCGCGCTGTACGGCCTGGTCACCAGCCGCAACCTCATCCACGCCATCGGCTGCCTGGCCGTCGCCCAGTCCTCCACCTACCTCCTGCTCCTCGCCGTCGGCTACCGCACGGGCGCCACCGCCCCTGTCTACTCCGACCTCACCCCCGGCACCCGCCCGGTCGTCGACCCCGTCGTCCAGGCCCTGGCCCTGACCGACGTCGTCGTCGGTGCCACCGTCACCGCACTGCTCCTCGCCCTGACCATCCAGCTGCGCAAGCGCCACCACACCGTCGACCCCCAGGCCCTCACCGGTCTCAAGGGCTGATCGCATGGCCGGAGCCGCCCTGCTGCCCCTCGCCGTGGCCGTCCCGCTGCTCGGCGCGGTCCTGCTCGCCATCACCGGGCGCACCCTGCCCCGGACCGGCTGCGACATCCTCGCCACCACCTGCGCCGGCGCCGAGGTCGTCTGCCTCGCCCTGCTGTGGAGCCGCGCCGACGGGCAGGTGGCGACCGCGGATCTGGGCGGCTGGCCCGCCCGTCTGGGCATCGTGCTCGCCGCCGACCCCATCGGCGCGGGACTCGCGCTCCTCGTCGCGGTCCTGGTGCTCGCCGTCGTGGTCTACTCCTGGCGGTACTTCGAGGAACCCACCGGCCGACACGCCGGCGCCTTCCCCGCCCTGATCCTGCTGTTCGAAGCCGGCATGGCCGGTTTCGCGCTCACCGGCGACCTCTTCAACGCCTTCGTCTTCTTCGAACTCATGGGCGCCGCCGCCTACGCCCTGACCGGCTACCACATCGAAGACCCCCGTCCCCTGCACGGCGCCCTCACCTTCGGCATCGTCACCTCCTTCGCCGCCTACTGCTCCCTCCTCGGCATCGGCCTCCTCTACGCCCGCACCGGCGAACTCAACCTCGCCCGCCTCGGCCGGCAGCTGGCCGGCCACCACGCCGACGCGCTCACCGTCGTCGCGTTCGTCCTGATCTGCGCCGCCCTCCTGGTCAAGGCCGCCGCCGTGCCCTTCCACTTCTGGTTGCCCGACGCCCACGCGGTGGCGCCCACGCCGGTGTGCATGCTGATGTCCGGCGCCATGGTCGAACTCGGCGTCTACGGCATCGCCCGGATCTACTGGACGGTCTTCTCCGGCCCCGGCGGCATCCCCCAACCGGTCTTCCGCACCACCTTCACGACCCTCGGCGTGCTCACCGCCCTGGTCGGCGCGTTGATGTGCTGGCAGCAGCGCCATCTCAAGCGCCTGCTCGCGTTCTCCACCGTCAGCCACGTCGGACTCTTCCTCATCGGCGTCGCCCTGCTCACCCCCGACGGCGCCACCGGCACGGCGGTGTACGTCGGCGCGCACGGCCTGGTGAAGGCCGCGCTGTTCGCGCTCACCGGGGTCCTGCTGGACCGCTACGGCTCCGTCGACGAACACGGCCTGCACGGCAGAGCACGGGAGCTGCGCGCCGTGGGTGTGCTGTTCATCGTGGGCGCCCTGGCGCTGGCCGGGCTGCCCCCGTTCGGCACCGGCCTCGGCAAGGCCCTCACCGAGGACGCCGCCGGGCACTGGCAGCCCTGGCTGCCCGCCGTGTTCGTCATCGCCTCCGCCGTCACCGGCGCCGCCGCCCTCCGGGCGGGCCTGCGGATCTTCTTCGGCACCGGCCCAGCTCCGCGCACCCGGCCGGACCAGGACGAGACCACCGGCGAGGGCGAGGAGCCCGAGATCCGCACGCCGCAGCGCACCCTGCCACCCGTGATGGTCGTCGTCCCGGCCGTCCTGATCGGCCTCGCCGCGCTCCTCGGCGCGCTGCCTGCCGTCGCCGCCTCGCTCGCCCGCGGCGCGGCCCTCTTCACCGACCCCGCCGACTACGCCGCGGCCGTCCTCGCCCAGCCCGGCGCGGCACCCGGCGCACCGCCGGCGGCCGACTGGACCACGACCGGTGCGCTGCTCGGCCTGCTGTCCGCCGGCGTCGCAGCCGCCCTGGCCACCGGCGCGGTCCGCCGGAGCACTCCCCTACTGGCGGCCCGGCATCCCGCGGCCCGGGCCGTGCGGGCGCTGCGCCGCCTGCACTCCGGGCACCTGGGCGACTACCTCGCCTGGCTCGCCCTCGGCGTCGGGGTGCTGTGCGCCGCGATCGCCGCCCAGATCTGAACCCGGCCCCCTGCTGCGACGTCGACCGCCCGCTCGTTCGCGGTTGGCCGGGCACGCGGCGGCCCCGGCCGCTCGGACCGGGACCGCCGACAGCGCGTGGCCGCGACGGAGCCGTCAGCCAGGAGTGATCCGGCCGCGCCAGCCGCCCGCCTCCCGCCCCTCGTGCTCGATGAAGTCCTTGAAGCGGTGCAGGTCCCCCTTGACCCTGCGGTCGACCATGCCCAGCACGTCGCCGGTCTTCTCGGCGATCCCCTCGGGCTCGAAGTCGATGGCCAGGTTGACCCGGGTGTGCCGGTCGTCCAGCCGCTGGAAGGTGACGACGCCCTTCTGGCTGACGTCGCCGTCCGTCGTCCTCCAGGCGATCCGTTCGTCGGGCAACTGATCGACGATCTCGGTGTCGAACTCGCGGGAGACGCCGCCGATGCTGGTCCGCCAGTGGTTGTGCCGGTCGTCCAGCTGGGTCACCGCCTCGACACCCTCCATGAAGCGCGGGAACTCCTCGAACAGGGTCCACTGGTTGTACGCGGTGTGCAGCGGCACCTCGACGTCGACCGTCTCCTTCACCATGCTCATGTGGGCCTCCTTGCGGGTTTGGCGGTCGGGGCTCTCCCGGCCGCCAACGCGCCTGCCCGCTCGGCGGCGCCCCAACCGCTCTCACGAAACCGCGTTCGGCGACGGCGCCGCCGCACCGCGATCGACGCAGCCGGGCCTGACGGTTCTAAGGTCTGCGGCGGGCTTCGACCGCGGCGCGACCCGCCAGTGCGCCGGCGTAGACGGTGTAGCCCACCCCGATCAGCCAGGACTGGACGATCAGCACCGTGCCGACCGTCCCGTAGGAGACGGCGTTGGACACCAGCAGGGGTGCGAAGACCAGCCGGGAGAAGAGGCGGAGTCCGGCGAGTGCCACCATGGTCGCGACTGCTCCCGGCAGCAGGTCCCTGGTTGGGACGCGTCCGGCGAGCAGCAGGCGCTGGAGCCACCAGAACAGCAGGATGCCGCCGATGGTCGTCGCGGCGATGCGGACGGTGGGCTGCAGGGTCGAGTGGCGCCACGGCGTGCCGCTCAAGGCGGCGAGCACGATGTACCCGACCAGTGCGGCCAGGCCGAGGGCCTGGCGCCAGACCGTGTGCCACGGACCGCGGTCCAGCTCCCAGATGCGTTCGTAGACTCCCTGGATCGCGGCCATGAGGGAGACCCCGAAGACGGCCAGCGCGGCCAGGCCGAAGCCCGTGGTGGTGCTGAGCACCTGGCCCCGGGAGACGAAGAGCCGGTTGACGGCTACGGCGCCCTGGCCGCTCAGGCCGAGGCCGTCGGTGATCCACTCGGCGATCCCGGTGCCGCGCGAGGGGAAGGCCGCGGCGATGACGATGAGCAGCGGGACGAGGGTCACGAAGAACAGCGCGGCGAACGCCATCGACCGCTGGAGCAGTTCGATCGTGCGGCCCTGCTCCCATGCGCTGCGAGCAGCCTCTCGCAGGACCCGCCACGAGGCACGACTGGGCGGCGTGGGCCGGCTGCGGCGAGGCACGTCAGGCGCTCGGGGCGGCGGGCGACGGCGGGCGGTTCAGGGGCACTGGATCCTCACTGTTCTCGGCGCCCGTTGGCACATCCCGTCAGGATGCCATCCGGCGGCGTGCATCGGCGATCCGCCGTTCCAGCCTGCGCCCCGGGGTGGCGGAAACCCGCTTCAGGTCTGGTCCTCCAACCGGATCGCCTCTTCCAGGGATTCGACCGCTTTGTCGGTGTGTCCACTGCGCTGTTCGAGCAGAGCGGCGGCGATCGAGTCGAGTTTGCGCTGGATGGCGTGCTCGGCGCGCCGTTCCGAATTCTTGAGCAGGGCAAGGAGCAGCAGCGTCACGGCGGTCATCAGATCGCCGATCAGCAGCTCCCAGCCGAGGGCGAGGCCGGCCGCGTGGACGGCGACGAAGGCTGCCACCAGCAGCAGGCACACGAGGAAGAACACGGGCGAGCTGGTGAAGTTCGAGGCGCGTTCGGCCACCCGCCCGAAGCGGTTGTGCCCGCCGCCTTCGCGCTCAGCGGGATGCCGGAATGACATGGGCCCTGCCTGCCTGTCATGGGGTCCGGGTGCCGGGTCGCGGCGGGTTCGGCTCGTCGTTCCCCTCCGGGTGCCCGCCCTTGGCACGGACGTCCGCCGGGGTGGGAGCCACGATGTCGCGCGTGCGCGCGGACCGCTCCCGCTCGTGCTCTCCGTCCCGGGCGGTGTCCTGGTCGGAGGTGTGCTTGTCGGGCGCGTTCACGATGGTGTCCTCTCGCCTGGTGTCCGCTCCGGCCGGAGGGGACACCAGGCGGCTGCCCTGCTTCCCCGGTTCCACACCAGGCGCCCCGGTGACTCACCGCTCGTCGGCGTGTCACCGGGAGGAGCCACGCGCCCGGGAGCGGGGGCCACGGCGTTCCCCACCCTGCGCTCTGCTGCCGGCCGGACCGGCTCACCCCGTTCCCCGTCGCGGGCGCGGAGCGGCCCTGCGGACCCGGCCCGCAGGTGGTTCAGGAGACGGCCGGGCTGCGGCGCTCAAGCAGGATGACGTCGCGCCACCGGTCCTGGTGACGGCCAAGGCGTTCGCGTGTGCCGACAACCCGGAAACCGGCCTTGGTGTGCAGGGCGAGGCTGGCGGTGTTCTCCGGGAAGACGCCGGACTGCACGGTCCAGATCCCGGCGGCGTCGGTGGAGTCCAGCAGCGCCCGCAGCAGGGTCAGGCCCACGCCCCGACCCTGGGCGGCGGGGTGGACGTAGACGGAGTGCTCGACCACCCCGGCGTACGCGCACCGGTCCGAGACCGGCGCGACGGCAGCCCAGCCCAGCACCCGGCCGCCCCCGTCGAGGGCGACCAGGCGGTGCCGGGCGAGGCGGGAGGCGTCGAACGCCTCCCAGGTGGGGGCGGTGGTCTCGAAGGTGGCGTCGCCGCCGTCGATCCCGGCCTGGTAGATCGCCAGCACCTGGTCAGCGTGCTCGGGGAGCATCCCGGTGACGCTCACCCCGGTCGGGCTCACGCCACCGCCTCGATACCGAGCTCGGCGAGCAGGGCGCGGATGCGCCGCTCGATGGCGTCGCGGATCGGCCGAACGGCCTCCACGCCCTGGCCGGCCGGGTCCTCCAGCTTCCAGTCCAGGTACCGCTTGCCGGGGACGTAGGGGCAGGCGTCGCCGCAGCCCATGGTGATCACCACGTCCGACACCTGGACGGCCTCGGTGGTGAGAACCTTCGGGGTCTCGGCGGAGATGTCGATGCCGACCTCGCGCAGGGCCTCGACCACGGCCGGGTTCACGGTGTCGGCCGGGGCGGAGCCGGCGGAGCGGACCCGTACCCGGTCCCGGCCGAGGTGGGTGAGGAAGGCGGCGGCCATCTGGGAGCGGCCGGCGTTGTGGACGCAGACGAACAGCACGGACGGGACGGCTGGGGTGCTCACGGGCGGGTTCTTCTCTCTCGTGCGGTGTGGGATTGTCGTCGGGTCAGCGGCCGGAGGCGGCCGGGTGGTGCTCGCCGTGGGGCACGAGGACGTCGTCGGCGACCGCAGCGGCGGGCCTGCCGAACAGCACGGCGACCAGGCCGACGCCCACGGCCAGGCCGACCAGCTGGGCGGCGACGAACGCCGGGACGGAGGCGGGCGCGATGCCGGCGAAGGTGTCGGTGAACGCCCGGCCGATCGTCACGGCGGGGTTGGCGAAGCTGGTGGAGGAGGTGAACCAGTACGCGGCGCCGATGTAGGAGGCGACGGCGACCGGTGCGAAATGAGCCCGCTCGGCGCGGGCCAGGCCGAAGACCAGCAGGATCAGGCCGGCGGTGGCGACGACCTCGCCCAGCCACAGGTGCGGGGCCGAGCGGTCGTGACCGGACCAGTGGACGAGCGGCTCGGCGAACATCGCGTCGGCGAGGACGGCGCCGCCGATCGCTCCGGCGATCTGTGCGGGCACGTAGGCGGCGACCTCGCGCGGGCTCAGACCCTCGCGCTCCCTGCGGCCGGTCCACCAGGCGGCCAGGGTGACGACCGGGTTGAAGTGGGCGCCGGAGACCGGGCCGAGCAGGGCGATCAGCACACCGAGGCCGAGGACGGTGGCGAGCGAGTCGGCCAGCAGTTGCACGCCGACGTCGTGGGACAGCTCGGTGGCCTGGACACCGGCGCCGACCACGATCGCCACCAGGGCGGCGCTGCCGACCAGCTCGACGGCGGCCCGGCGGGCCAGGGGTATTCCGGTCATCTCGCCCCCACCGCCTCCGCGGTGCCGGCCGGGGCCTTCAGCAGGGACGACAGTCGGGCCAGGGCGGCGGGCAGTACCCAGTAGTAGACCCAGGTGCCGCGTCGCTCGGAGCCGACGAGGCCGGCCTCGCGCAGCACCTTCAGGTGGTGCGAGATGGTCGGCTGGGAGACGTCGAACGGGCCGGTCAGGTCGCAGACGCACGCCTCGCCGCCCTCATGTGAGGCGATCAGCGACAGCAGCCGCAGCCGCACCGGGTCCGACAGCGCCTTGAACGTCTTCGCCAGCTCGGCGGCGGTCTCTTCGCCCAGCGGCTCGCGGACCATCGGCGTGCAGCACGCCGCCTGATCGTCCTGGCCGAGCACCGGCAACTCCAGATTCGACATATGTCTATGTTGACAGCCATCTAAGCTTCGCGGCAAGCTCGCTGTATCGACATATGTCGAAACAAGACCTCGGATCGAGGAGCCCGCCATGTCCCGTGTTCAGCTCGCCCTGCGCGTCGCCGACCTCGAAGGCTCGATCGCCTTCTACTCCAAACTGTTCGGCACCGAGCCGACCAAGCTCCGCCCTGGCTACGCGAACTTCGCCATCACCGAGCCCCCACTCAAGCTCGTCCTGATCGAAGGCGAGAGTGGCGCGGACACCCGCCTGGACCACCTCGGCGTCGAGGTCGAGTCCACCGAGCAGGTCGCCGCCGCGAGCACCCGCCTCAAGGAGGCCGGCCTGGCCACCTTCGAGGAGAACGACACCTCCTGCTGCTATGCGCTCCAGGACAAGACGTGGGTGCACGGCCCCGGCAAGGAACCCTGGGAGGTCTACGTCGTCAAGGCCGACGCCGACACCCTCGACAAGGCGACCACCGCGCCGGACGCCTCCTGCTGCACCCCCGACGCATAGGCCGTCGACCCCGCCCTGTGGCTGAACCCGGACGCGGTGGAGCCAGGAGGGCCTCACGCGCGACGTACGCGGGATAGGGGCACCAGGGCGCCAGGGCGACACCCGTGGAGCCGCCAGCCCAAGGGGTGCGACGGCCTTCACAATCCAGGTCCGTGCAGTCGGCATAGCCTTCGGCGCCGGAGGCGGAGCTCGCCCCCGGCTCCGGAGCGGCCGGGTTCAGGCGCCGGTCGGGGTGTGGGTGTGCCAGGCGTTGTAGCCACCGAGGAGGTCGGAGACGTCGGCGCGACCGTGGTGGCGCAGCCTCGCCGCCCTGGGCCGCTGACCGGCCCGGACGGCACGGGGGTGCGTGCGGGCGCAGGACGGCCTCCTCCCCGTCGAAGGGCTGGCAACTGCCATCCGGTGGCCGGGAGTTCGAAGGCGACCCTGGCTCCCAGCTCCGCCCCCGCCCCCGCCCCCGGGCGGTGCCGCGCCAGGTCGGCGAAGGACCGCCGGGCGTCGATGGCCGTCTCCGGCGGGTGGTCACGGCCTGGCGGTCACCGCCCGGTGGTCACGGCTTGGTGGTCACGGCCTCCGCCGTGGGCGCCTTCCCCTCCTCCGGTTCGGCCGCCGGCACCACCGGCTCCGGCAGGCCGCGGAACAGCGCCCAGCTGAGCAGCGGCATCGCCACCAGCGGCACCAGCGCCGTCCGCAGCGAGGTCGCGTCCGCCAGCCCCCCGATCAGCGGGCTGGCCAGGCCGCCGACGCTCACCGTCAGCCCGAGGGTGATCCCACTCGCCGTGCCGATCCGCGACGGCAGGTAGTCCTGCCCGAGCGTGACCTGCAGCGAGAACGGCACGTACAGGCCCGCCGAGGCCAGCGCCACGCACCCGTACAGCCCCGGGCCGGGCACCACCAGCACCCCGGCCACCGCCACCGTCGCGGCCAGGTACGACCAGCGCGCCACCGCGACCCGCCCCCACCGCTCGGCCAGCGCCCCGCCCAGCAGCGAGCCCACCGCGCCGCCCGCGTACAGCACCACCAGCGCCGCCGTACCCGCCGCCGGGCCACCGCCGAGGCGCTGGGCGGCGTACAGCGACAGGAAGGTGCTCAGCCCGGTGAAGACGATCGACCGGCACACCACGGCCAGCGACAGCCTGACGAAGGAGGCCCGGTCGTCCCGCCCCGGCCGGCTCGCCGTGCCCACCCCGGCGGCCCGGCGCCGGGCCAGCTCACGCAGCACCGGCAGGCACAGCACCGCCCCCGCCAGGGCCGGCAGCACCAGCAGCGGGGTCAGCCGCAGCCCTCCGAGGCCGACCACGGCGGCGACCAGCAGCGGGGCCGCCGCGAAGCCCAGATTGCCGCCCAACGAGAACCAGGCCATCCCCCGGTGCCCGTCACCGCCCGAGCCGGCCACCGCTCGGGCCACCCGGGCCGACTCCGGGTGGTACGCCGCCACCCCGACGCCCGACAGCGCGACCCAGGCGAGCGTCAGCCCGTACGAACCGCCCGGCCCGCTGAGCGCGATGCCCGCGCCGCCCAGCAGCGTGCTCACCGGCAGCAGCCAGGGCAGTGGCCACCGGTCGGTCAGCGCCCCGAACAGCGGCTGCGCCACCGAGGACAGCAGCGACGCGGCCAGCACCACGCCCGAGACGGCTGCGTAGCCGTAGCCGCGCTCGGCGACCAGGAAGGGCACCAGGGCCGCCACCGCGCCCTGGTAGACGTCCACGCAGGAATGCCCGACGGACAGCAGGGCGATCGCGGTGTTCTGCGACAGTCGTTTCGTCGTTCCGGAGGTACGACCCGTTTGCGTGCTCACCCGGACATGCTCGAACCGGTGCCCCCTGTCAGACTTCCGATAATCTGCCAGGCAATGTCGAGAATCCGCCACGCTCCCGTCGCCCCCACCCGGGCCCGGCTCCTCGCCCACGGCACCGGGATCGACGCCCACCGCCACGACGACCACCAGATCGCCTACGCCGCCCGGGGCGTGGTCGCCATCACCACCGACGCCGGCTCCTGGGTCGCCCCCGGCAACCGCGCGCTCTGGATCCCGGCCGGCACCGTGCACGCCCACCAGGCGCACGGCGAACTCGAACTCCACCTCGTCGGCCTGCCCGCCACCGAGAACCCGCTCGGCCTCGACCGACCCACCGTGCTCGCCGTCGGCCCGCTGCTGCGCGAACTGATCGTCGCCCACACCCGCGCCCCGGACCGGGACGGCCCGGAGGGCTCCCGGCTGCGCGCCGTCCTGCTGGACCAACTGCGCGCCTCGCCCCAGCAGCCGCTGCACGTACCCACGCCCACCACCCCGCTGCTCCAGGCCCTGTGCGCCCTGCTGTACGCCGACCCCGCCGACCGCCGGACCCTCGCCGAACTCGGCCGGGCCGTCGGCGCCAGCGACCGGACCCTCTCCCGGCTCTTCCGCGCCGACCTCGGCATGACCTTCCCCCGGTGGCGCACCCAGTTGCGGCTGCACCGCGCCCTGGTGCTGCTCGCCGAGGGGCAGCCGGTCACCGCCGTCGCCCACCGCTGCGGCTGGTCCTCCGCCAGCGCCTTCATCGACGTCTTCCGCCGCACCTTCGGCCACACCCCTGGTCACGCCGCCGGTCACGTGCCCGGTCACCTCCCTTGGCGCCGCCCGGCGCGCTGACGGCCCCGGCTGTCGGCGCCGGGTGGCAGGCTGGGGGCATGTGCGGCCGCTTCGTCTCCACCACCACGCCCCAGGACCTCGTCTCACTGCTCGGAGAGCTCCGGTGGGACCCTGCCGAGACCTTCGCCCCGAGCTGGAACGTCGCCCCGACCGACCCGGTCCCGGCCGTCCTGGAGCGCGTGGACCGGGAGACCGGCGAGCTGCTGCGCCGACTCCGCCCGCTGCGCTGGGGCCTCGTCCCCTCCTGGTCCAAGGACCCGTCCGGCGGCGCCCGGATGATCAACGCCCGCTCGGAGACCGTCGACACCAAGCCCGCCTTCCGCAAGGCCTTCACCGCCCGGCGCTGCGTCATCCCCGCCGACGGCTACTACGAGTGGCGCGAAGTCCCCGCCGAGGGCGACCGCAAGAAGTACAAGCAGCCCTACTTCCTCAGCACCGGCGGCGTGATGCTGATGGCCGGCCTGTACGAGTTCTGGCGCGACCGCACCCGCGCCGACGACGACCCGCTCGCCTGGCTCGCCACCGCCACCGTCATCACCACCGACGCCACCGACTCGGCCGGCCGCGTCCACGACCGGATGCCGCTCACGATCGCCCCCGACGACCTGCCCGCCTGGCTCTCCCCCACCCACACCGACCCGGCCGAACTCCACCACCTGCTGCGCCGCCCCGCCGACGGCGCCCTGCGGGTCCGCGCCGTCCCACCGACCGTCAACAGCGTGCGCAACAACGGGCCCGAACTGCTCGCCACCGCCCCGGACCCGCTGGGGCTCGCCGACTGACGCTCTGCGAGGATTCCGCTGACAGTGCGTCCGACCGGCACTACGGTAGGCGGGCAGAGCAGGTCACGGGGGCGGGGGCGGCGCAGTGTTGATGTCCATGACGGCACACGTCCGCCCCGAGAGCGGCATGCCCGACCCGGAGCCCTACGAGCAGCGCCGCCGCCCCGGCTCGCCCTCGGCCGCCGGCGGCGACCCGCACGCCGCCGTCCTCCCGCCCGAGGCCGCCCGCGCCGCGCAGACCGTCGACGCCACCACCCCGGCGCCCAACCTGCCGCCCCGCGCCGCCGGCCGACTCGTCGGCCGGGAGGCCGAGTTGCGCGCCGTCGCCGAGGCCCTGGCACACGAGGACGGCGGCGGACTCGTCACCCAGGCCACCACCCTGCACGGCCTCGGCGGCGTCGGAAAGACCAGCCTCGCCCTGCACCACGCCTACGCCCGGGCCGACCACTACCGGCTGATCTGGTGGCTCACCGCCGAGTCCGCCGAGCAACTCGCCGAGGCCTTCGCCGGGCTCGCCGTCCACCTCCACCCCACCTGGGCCCTCACCGCCCCGCCCGGCCAGCAGGTCGAGTGGGCCATCGCCTGGCTGCGCGCCCACGACCGCTGGCTGCTGGTCTACGACAACGCCGAGGACCCCGCCCACCTCACCCCGTACGTCGGCCGACTCCTCGGCTGCGGGCACCAGTTGGTCACCAGTCGGCGCGCCGGCGGCTGGCACCCGGGCATCCGCCCGGTGCGCATCGACGTCCTCGACGCCCCCGAGGCCGCCCGGCTGCTCTGCGGGGCGGCCTACGGCGGCTCGACGGTCGAGCCGGCCGAACAGGACCAGGCCCGTGCCCTCGCCGACGAACTCGGCCACCTGCCGATCGCCCTCGCCCAGGCCGGCGCCTACGTCCAGCAGACCGGCACCGGCTTCGCCGCCTACCGCGAACTGCTGCGCGCCACCGGCCCGGTGGGGCCCGGCGCCGAGTCCACCGTCGCCCGGCTCTGGCGGACCACCCTGCGCACCGTCCAGCACACCGCGCCCTTCGCCGTCGAACTGCTGCGCACCCTCGCCTGGTACGCCCCCGAGGCCCTGCCGCGCGAACTGCTCACCCCCTTCGGGTCCCGCCGACCGGAGGAGGTGGACCGGGCGCTGCGGCTACTCGCCGACTACCACCTGATCACCCTCGGCGACACCGTCACCGTGCACCGGCTGCTCCAGGCGGTGCTGCGCAGCTCCGACTTCCGCGGACGCGCCGAACAGCACCTGGCCGGGGCGGCGGCCCGGCTCTGGCCGGACGCCCGGCCCGAGCTGCGGCGGGCACTGCTGCCGCACGTCCGGGAGCTGGCCGACAGCGGACCGTCCCAGGAACCGACCACCGAAACCATCGCGCTGTACGGACTGGCCGCGGGCGAACTCACCGACCGGGCCCAGCGGGTGTACGCCGTCCGGCTGGTGGAGGCGATGGCGGACGGGCAGCGCCGGCTCCTCGGCGCGGACCATCCGGACACCCTCACCACCCTCGGGCGGCTCGGCCGGCTGCAGGCCAAGACCGGCGACCCGGCACGGGCCGTGGAGCTGTGCCAGGACGTGGTCGCCCGGCGGACCAGGATCCAGGGCGTCGATCACCCGGCCACCCTCGCCGACCGCCACACCCTCGCCCAGGGCTACCGCCGGGCCGGCCAACACGCCCGGTCCGTCGAGGAGTTCCGAGGTGTCGTCGCCGACCGGGCGCGAGTGCTGGGGCCGGACCACCCCGACACGATGCACAGCCGGGCGAGCCTGGCCTACGCCCTGCAAGTGGCGGGGCAGCACCGGGAGTCGGTGGCCGAGTACGAGCGACTGGTGGCCGACGCCGAGCGGGCGCTCGGCCCCGACCACCCGCAGGTGGTGACCCGCCACAGCGGCCTCGCGTTCGCCCAACTCGCCGCCGGACAGCACCGATTGGCGATCGGCCGGTACGAGCAGGTGGTGGCCGACCGCACCCGCATCCTGGGCGCTGACCACCCCGACACCCTGAACGCCCGCAGCTGGCTCGCCGCCGCCCACTCCGACGCGGGCGACCACCTCGCCGCCATCGCCGCCTTCGAGGCCCTCGTCACGGACCGCACCCGGGTCCAGGGCCCGGAGCACCCGCAGACCCTCCACGCGCGTGGGCGGTTGGCGACGGCTCACCGGGAATCCGGCCAACTCTCGCTTTCGATACCCGAGTTCGGCGCTCTGGTTGCCGATTTCGTGCGGGTCCTCGGTCCCGACCACCCGCACACCCTCGGTGCCCGCTCCGATCTGGCCCGCGCCAACCGGCGGGCAGGTCAGGCCCGCACAGCGGTCGAGCAGCACCGTGCCCTGGTGGGCGACCGCACTCGGGTCCAGGGCCCCGAACACCCCGATACCCTGGCAGAACGCCGCCGCCTCGGCTATGCCCTGCGCATGGCCGGCTCGTCCCGCATCGCGGTGGGCGAGCTGGAACGGCTGGTTGCCGACCGGGCCCGGATCCAGGGGCGGGATCACCCGGACACCCTGGAAGAGCGCTCCGGCCTCGCCCGCGCCCTGCACTCCGCCGGACGTTCGCGCGAGGCGCTCTCTCTGCGGCGACGACTCCTCGCCGACCACCGTCGGCTCCACGGCCCTGAGCATTTCGAGACCTTCGATGCCCGCCTGGCCCTGGCCCGGGCGTACAGCCACGTCGGCGAGCACCGCCGCGCAGCCGAGCTGTGCGACGAACTGGTCCTCCACCGGGCCCGGATCCTGACAGCCGAACACCCCACCGTCCTCCACACCCGGATCTGGCAGGCCTGGCTGCACGGCGAGGCCGGACACCACGACCACGCCGTCAGGCTGCGCGAACTCCTGGTGGCCGACCGCAACACGACGCACGGACCCGATCACCCCGGCACGCTCGACTCACGCAAGGGTCTCGCCTACAACCTCCAAGCGGCAGGCCGCGTCCGAGAGGCGGTCACCGTCCGCGAGAGCCTGGTGTCCGACCGAACCCGCCTCCAGGGCCCCGACCACGACGAGACCCTCGACGCCCGGCTCAACCTGGCCACCGCACAGTGCGAGGCCGGCCACTACCGCCTGGCGGCCCGGCTGCTCGACGCGTTGGTCGAAGACGTCACCCGGCTCCTGGGAGCGGACCACCCACGCACCCTCGAAGCCCGGTTCTGGCTCGCCTCGGTGCACCGCAACTCCGGTGACCACCGCCGCGCCCAGGAGGTGTACGAGGCGGTCGCCACCGACCGCGCCAGGGTCCTCGGCCCCGCTCATCCCGACACGTTCGAGACCCGCTACTGGCTCGCCCACAACTGCCTGGAAGCAGAACACCACGCGCGCGCCGCGACGCTGTTCCGAACGCTGGCGGCAGACCTGTCGGGCGCGAACGGACCGGACCATCCCGACACCCTCGACGCGCGGGAGGCGCTGGCGGACGCCGTCTCCGGCACGGGTGACCACAGGCAGGCCCGGAAGCTGCACGACTCGGTCGTGGCCGACCGGAAGCGGGTTCAGGGCTCCGACCACCCGGACACCCTCCACGCCCGGTGGTCACGGGCATGTGCCTTCACCACGGCCGCCGACTACCGCCTCGCCGTCGAGCTCTACACCGAGCTGGTGTCAGACCATCGGCGCGTCCACGGCCCCGACCACCCCAGCACACTCGTAGCACGCTGGTGGCAAGCCATCGGGCACGTCCATGTGGGCGACCACCGGCGCGCGGTCGAGCTCTACACGGTCCTGGTGACCGACTGCACCCGCGTATACGGCCCGGAGCACTTCGACACCCTGTCCATCCGCAGTGGCCTGGCCTGGGCCACCCAATGCTCGGAGGACCACCCACGGGCCATCGCCCTGTGCCAAGAGCTCGTCATCGATCACACACGCATCCTGGGTGCGGACCACCCGTTCACCCTGGCCTGCCGGGACTCCCTCGCCTCCGCGTTCGAGGAGGCGGGAGAACACCGCAGGGCCATCACGCTCCACGAAGCCGTGGTGACCGACCGGACCCGCGTACAGGGCCCCGACCATCCGGACACACTCGCCTCCCGACGTGCACTCGCCTCCACCCACTGCGAGGCCGGCGACTTCCGGAGCGCGGCCACGCTGTACGAGCGTGTGGTCTCCGACGCCCAACGGGTACTCGGCCCGGAGCACCACAAGACCCTGGACGCCCGATTCGACCACGCCCGCTCGCTGGCGGCGGCGGGCGTCCACCGTGCTGCGGAGGAGGTGTGCACGGCGCTGCTGGCCGATCAGGAGAGGATTCAAGGTCATGACCACCCGCACACCCTGTCCGTGCGTTCTCAGCTCGCCCGGCTGGTACGCCGGACCGGTGATCTCAGCCGCTCCGATTCCCTGTTCACGGAACTGATCGCTCACCACACCCGGCTCCACGGTCCCGATCACCCCAACACCCTCGAGAAGCGCGCCGAGCTCGCGCTCAATCATCATCTCGCCGGTCGAGGCCGTCAGGAAATCGGTTGCCGACAGGCACTGGTGACTGACCATCAGCGCCTCAACGGGCCTGACCACATCGCCACGCTGACCGCCCGGGTCGAACTCGCCCACGCCACCCGCTCCGGGTGGCACCACAAGGAGGCCGACGCACTTTACCGGGCGCTCCGGAACGACTGCGCGCGGATCCTGGGGACCGGCCACCCCGCGACCGTCGCCGCTCGGAACGGCATCGCGTCGAACCTCTTCGCGGCGGGAGACTATGCGGAGTCCGCCGGACACTACCGCGACACCCTGGCCATCGCCGTCGAAGCGCTCGGGCCAGAACACTCCGGTGTGCAGATGATGCGACGCCACCTCGCTGCGGCCCTGCTCATGGGCGGCGAACACCGAGGCGCGATCGCCGAACTCCCGCCCTTGGCGAAGGACTGGGCCGAACCGATCGGTCCCCGTCTCCCCGCGCTGGTACGCGCCGGGTGCACGCTTGCCTTCGCCCATCACCTCGACGGGGAGCAGGAGGCGGCCGTGCGGCTGGCCGCCGACCTCGTCGACGCTGCCACCGGCGCCCTGGGTCTTCCGAACAGTACGACGATCACCGCCCGGCTGACCCAGGCGCTCCTGCTCGCCGACGGCGCCCGCCCGCTGCGGGCCGTCGTCCGGCTGGAGGAACTCGCCGAGGCCTGCGCCGCCAGCCGGGGCCCGCGCAGCGCCCTGACCCTGGAGGTCCGCCAGGCCCTCGCCCACGCCCGGCTGCGGGCCGGAGACGCCGAGGGGGCTCTCCGGGTCCACGAGCGGATCGTCGCCGACCGGATCCCGGTGGGCGACGCCTCCCCGGTCGCCGTTCTGCTCGCCGGCCACCGAGACGCCGACGACGTCGCCGCCAGTATCGGCGCCGCACGCCCCGGGCCGCTGCCGCTGTTGCCCACCCTGGCCGTAGGCCTGGCGCAGGCCCTCGCCGCAGACGGGCGCCGCGACACCGCCCGTGAGCTGCTGGCGGCAGTTCGCGCCGGGCGTGACGCCCTGATGGACCCCGGCCACCCGCTGGCGGCCGAGGCCCGTGCTGCGCTGGCCCGGCTCGACCACGTGGAGCCGACGCCGACCCCCACTCGCGCCGAGCTCAGCCGGCCCGCGCCCGCTGCCCTGCTCCCCCGCCGCTCGCGCGGCTCCATGCACCGCGTCGCCGAGTCGCCGAGCCCCCGCCCCGCCTGGCGCCCCCGGATCTCCCTCACCGAGGACCCCGCCGTTGGGGCCACCACCCACCTGGAGCTGCGCCTGGAGTCCGCCGACGGCGCCGCCGACCCGGCCGCCCTGCCGGAGCTGCGCCTGGTCGCCGCCGTCTCCCCGGACGCGCGGCTCGACCCGCCGGTGGCCGACCACAGCCCGGCCGGCGGGCCCGCCCGGTTCGCGCTCACCCCGGCCGCACCCGGCCCCCACACCGTCCGGATCACCGTCTTCGACCGGGGCCACGGCGCCGTCCTCCAGGACCTCGCCGCCGTCGTGGACGTCCCAGCCGATCCGCGAGTTCAGGAGCAGGAGTAGATCGACGTGCCCCGGGACCTCCAAGTCGTCGTCCGGCAGAATCCCTCCGCCGACTACACCCGGCTGCCCCAACAAGCGGGCCCCGCCAACGGGATGCCTCCCAAAGGCCCGGCACCCCTCGATCTGGTGGTCTCGCTCCGCCGCCACGGCGACGAACTGCACATCAGCGCCTTCCGCCCGGGCGAGCGTGCCCCCAGCACCCGTATGCACCGGGCGCAACTCGCCGTCCCCGCGACCGTTCTCCTCGCCAATGCCGCCCGGCTGCGAGGCATCTGGCGGGACCGGCTGATCGGCTACGACCCCGACCCGCTGAACCCCTACCCGTTCGCGACCGCCGTCGACTTCTCCCCGTACGCCGTCGTCGCCGAGCGCAAGGTGGCCGAACTCGCCGAGGAGGGACGGTACTTCCTGGAGACGATGTTCGACGGGGCGGACCGCAGCCTGGTGCGCTTCCGGGAGTACCTGAGCCGCACCCTCATCGAGCACGGCTCGCTGCGGATCAGCTTCGACTCCGACCTCCACCTCCCCTGGCCGATGCTCGCCGTGGACGGCGACCAGCCGGACCCGTGGGCGGACTTCCTCGGCCACCGGCACCAGATCGAGCAGACCGGCGCCGCCTACCCGCCGATCCAGCCGCCCAACTCGGCCCGCGCCAAGCCCGTCACCAGCCTCAACACCGACGACCAGCTGACCGGCATCGGCCGGGCGCCCGAGGTCCGCAAGCTGCTGGAGGACCGCTCCCAGCTGACCGTGCGGACCGAGTCCGACCTCCTCCTGGAGGCGCTGTCCACGGCCGTGCTGGACGAGGACGTCATGTACTTCTGGTGCCACGGCCAGTTCGTCGCCAACGACTCCCCGTACGAGCAGCTCGCCGTCCGGCTCTCCGACGACCGGCACATCGACGCCGAGCTGGTCCGCCGGCACCGCCGCCGCCACCTGGACCGGCCGGACGCCGTCTTCCGGCCGTTCGTGCTGCTGAACGCCTGCCACACCGGGCAGTCGGCGGCCGGCGAACTCGACCACCTGGGGCGGGCGTTGGTCGACCTCGGCGCGGACGGCGTACTCGGTCCGCAGCTGCAGATCCCGCAGGAGTTCGCCGCCGAGTACGCCTTCGCCTTCCTCGACCACTATCTGACCGGCGAGTTCACGGCCGGCGAGATCACCCAGCAGCTGGTGCGCTGGTTCGCCCGCGAGTACCGCAATCCGCTGGCACTGGCCTACTCCCTGCACTGCGGCATCGACAGCATCCTGGAGCTCAACCCGTGACCACCACCGCCGCACCGACCACCGGACCGACCGCCGTACGACCCGCTGTACGACCCGCCGCGGTGGACCTGGACGAGAGCGGTCGGCTGCTCGTGCCCGGGACGGCGACGCCCGTCCCCGACGCCCGGGTCGCCGAGCACCTGGCCCGGCACCTGCGGATCCCCGAGTGGGCGACCGACCTGTTCGTCTACGTCCACGGCTGGCAGACCGGCGCCGACGCCGCCCACCGGACGGCCGCCGCCCTGATCGACCGGGCCGCCGCCCTGCACCGCGCCGCCCCGGCCGCCTACCCCGGGCTCGCCGCCGGGTTCCGGCCCTGGTGCGTGGTCGTGCGCTGGCCCTCCTCCAGCCTGCCGTCCCTGTCCGGGTACCGGCGCATCCGGGACCGGGCGCACGCGATGAGCGCACGCGGCCAGGCCGGGCGCATCCTCGGCCACCTGCTCGGCTACCTGGACTCCGGCCGGGGCCGCCCGGACGCCCCGCGCGTCCTGGCCAACCGCCACGGCCAGTACCTCCACCTGCTCGGGCACTCCTTCGGCGGCCGGTTCCTCTGCGAGGCCGTCCAGTACGCGGCGGACCGCCCGGCCGGTCCGCCGGTGCTGGGCTGGTCGTCCCGGCCCGGCGACCCGAGCCGCCCGTTCACCGTCGACAGCGCCCTGGTCTTCCAGATGGCCGCGCCGCGCGACGCCTTCACCCGGCTGTTCCCCCGGCTGTTCCTCGGCCCGGGCCGGGCCGGTGCCCCGCTGCGCGGTCCGCTGGTGCTCACCCACTCCCGCTGGGACCGCGCCACCGGCTTCTGGCACCTGCGCGCCGAGGGCCTCCCGGGCATCGGCCACTCCGGCACCGGCTCCGCCCCGGTGGCCCAGTTCAGCACCCGGCTCCGCCCGGCCGACTCGCCGTACCCGCACGCCGAACTCGACCACCCGCTCGTCAACATCGACGCCGGCCACGTCTACCGGGGCGGCCTCGCCACCCGGCTGAACCCCTCCGGCGCCCACTCCGACTTCCAGCACCCGGAGTCCGCGCACCTGCTCCTCAGCCTGGCCGCCCACTCCCGCTGAGCCGCCCGCTCCCGCTGGCCCGGGCGCCACGGCCTCGCCGAGCGCCACGGCCGCGGGGCCGCTACGGCCTCGGGGCCGCAGGGCCGCTACGGGGTCTCCGCCCGGGTGAACCCGTGGCTGCGCTCCACCTTGGCCACGTGCAGCGTGTAGCTCTGGTACCACTCCGCCCGCCCGCGCCGCTGCGCCGCCCGGTGCTCCGCGTCGCGCTGCCACGCGCCGAGCGCCTCGGCGTCGCGGAAGTAGCCGACGGTGATGGCGAGACCGCCGGGTGACTGCGCGTGGTCCATGCCCAGGTACCCGGGAATGTCCTTCACCAGGTCCTCCATCCGCGCGTTGGTCTCCCGGTAGCCGGTCTGGTCGGGCGTCCGCACGGCGCTGAACACGGCCACGTAGTAAGGAGGTTCGAAGGCCTGGATGGGCGTGACGGCTGCTCCCTGGTGATCGCTCATGGCGCCACCGTAGGGTGCGGCGTGCCCGGCGATCCAGCTGTCCCACCCGATCGGGGACGCTTCAGGGACGCCCCGTCCCGGTGACGCGCGAAGGGCACCGGCCGGAGTGCCGCAACACCCCGGCCCGCGACACCCCGGCCCTGGCCGACCCCGGCCCTGACCGTTCAGACCGCCGGTGTCAGCGCTGGCGGACGGCCGTGAAGCCGCACACCGGTGTGCAGAGCGTGACGATGCCGCTGTAGCGGTAGTTGGTCCGCCCCCGCGAGATGGTGTGGACCGTCAACTTCTCCCGCAGGGTGGGCTGGTGGCAGCGCGGGCAGACGGCCTGGACCCGCTTGCCCCAGGGCCGCTGCGGGTTGAGCTTGGTGATCGACACGCCCATCAGCAGCACGGCGAGGCCGGTGCCGCCGAAGCCGACCGCCTGCCACACGCCCTTGCCGGACTCCCGGCGGTCGATCATCTCGTCGTAGCCGAAGGTGCCTCCGCCACCGTGGTTGGACCAGATCCGGCACTCGTCGGACCGGGTCATGGTCTTGCCGTCGCAGTCCGGGGGGCTGGTCGGGTCGGACTTGCCGACGACCAGCGCCAGGAAGAGGCCGAGGCCTGCCAGGAGGACCAGGAACACCAGCGCCGTCGCCCGGCTGCGGCCGGTCTGCAGGCGCGTGCGCTCCTTCACCGCCGTATCTATCACGGCGTGCGCCATGTTGCTGCCGTCGACCGCCACCACGTGTCTCCTGTTGTTCGCATTCGGTACCTCGACGTCCCCCGGCTGACCGGGGTCGACACGAACCCACCATCATCAGGGCGTTCCCGCCCTGGACTTGGTGAGATCTTGACCTCACCGTGACGTGTCCGACGCTCAACTCCGTTGCGTGAGCGACGCGAGGTAGCCGGCCGCCTTCTCGGGGTCGAGGAGCCACTCCTCGACGTCGGCCGGATCGTCGAAGGAGTTGGCGAACCGCTCGGCCACGGCCGCCAGTCGACCGGCCGCACCGAACAGCTCCACCGCGTGCGGGGGCGCCGGCCGGAGCATCGCGTTCGTCCAGGTGGTGACGGGCCGGGCGACGTCGGTCCAGAAGCGGTCGAACGCGGCCTGCTGGAAGTCCCGGTCGAAGGGCTTGTCGCCGTGCGCGAGGATCGCCTCCAGGTAGCGGGCGGCGCACTTGGCGGCGCTGTTGGCGCCCTGCCCGGTGACCGGGTCATTGGTGACGACGACGTCGGCGACGCCCAGCACGGAGCCGCCGCCCGGCAGTTCACCGACCGGACGGCGCACCACCGGGGTGAAGCGCCCGGCCAGGACGCCCCCGGCATCGGTGAGTTCGACGCCGGCCCGGGTGCGGTCGTACTCCCAAGGCGTGAAGGTCCTCATCAACTCCAGCATCACCCGCAGGTGTTCGGTCGGGTCGCGGAGCCCGTCGAAGGCGTCGGCCGGTCCGCCCGGGAGGGCCTCCCAGAGCAGGATGTCGCACGGCCCGTCGGCGGTCAGCGCCGGCATGGTGAAGAACTCGCCGACGCCGGGCACCAGGTTGCAGCGCACCGCCGGGAAGTCGTGCTCGGGGCGCGGCCCGAGCCCGTACACATAGCTCGCGGCCAGCGCCCGCTGCGGCCGCTGGTACGGGGAGCGCTCCTCGTCGCGCTCGAACAGCGAGGCCAGCCTGCCCTTGCCGGAGGCGACCAGCACCAAGTCGTAGGAGCCGGCGAGGTGTTCCAGGTCAGCGGCGTTCACCTGCCGCAGCTCCACCCGGCCGCCGCGCCCGGCGAAGGTCTCCAGCCAGGTGGACATCTTCAGCCGCTGGTCGACGGACTGGGCGTAGGCGTTCAGCCGCCCGACCCAGTCGATCACCCTGGTCCCGTCCGGGGTGCCGACCGAGACTCCCAAACCCTCGATCCGCGGCGCCCGTTCGGCCCACAGGTCCAGGCCGAGGGCACGTTCGGTGCGCAGCGCCGAGTCGAACATGCACTGACTGGACAGCACCCGCCCGTCCCGCACCTCCTGGGCGTCACGGTCCGTCAGCAGCGTGACGTCGTAGCCGTGGGACTGCAGCCCGAGGGCCAGTTGGAGGCCGGCCTGCCCGGCACCGACGATCAGAATCCTGCGCATCGCCCCTGCTCTCCTGGTGGTCCGCTCGACCCGGGCCGCCCGCTCCGGGCCGGTTGCCAGTGGCCTGGATATCAGTCCGGAGCGCGCGCGTCCACGGCGCGGACGGGGGCTCGCGCGCGCCGGGGCGGAGCCGTGCTGTGCCCGGGCGGATCCCGGCGGGTTCCCGGCGGGTTCCGGGCGGGTTCCGGGCGGGTTCCGGGCGGGTTCCGGGGCCGATCCCGGCGCGGATGCCGGCGCGGATGCCGGCGCGGATGCCGGGCGGATCCCGGCGCGATCGGATGTCGACTTGAAAAGTTCTTCAAGTTCATACAGGCTTGCGTGCCGCCGACCCCCGTGCCGCCCGGACAGAACAGGACAGTCAGAGACCATGAGCGACACCCTCCCGCCGTGCCCCTCGTGCTCCAGCGAGTACACCTACGAGATGAACGCCCTGATGGTCTGCCCGGAGTGCGGCCACGAGTGGGTGCCCGCCGAGGGCGGTGCCGGCGCCGAGGGCGCGGGCGCGGGTGAGCGGGTCATCCGGGACTCGGTCGGCAATGTGCTGAGCGACGGCGACACCGTCACCGTGGTCAAGGCCCTCAAGGTCAAGGGCAGCGTCTCGGGCATCAAGGCGGGCACCAAGGTCCGCAACATCCGCCTGGTCGACGGCGTGGACGGCCACGACATCGACTGCCGGATCGAGGGCTTCGGCGCGATGCAGCTCAAGTCCAGCGTGGTGAAGAAGGCCTGAGGCCCGCATGCCGCAGCGGTCCGGGTGAGCACCGCGCTCGTCCGGACCGTCGCCGTCACGGCCGGCCGGCCCGGCGGGGCCGCACCCGGCCGGCGGCGCGTGGCCAACCCACGCCGGACCCCGCAAGCTGATGTGGTCAGCGTGCGCGGGCGCACCCCGCGCCGGTCCCCCGTGACGAAGGATCCCCATGGCCGCCACCACCCCCACCCCCGCCGACGGCGTCGTGCGCGCCGTTCAGGTCGCCGCTCCCGGAGGGGAGCCGAAGCTGGTCGAGGTCCCGCTGCGCGAGCCCGGCCCCGGCACGGTCCGCATCGCCGTCGAGGCATGCGGCGTCTGCCACTCCGACCTGCTGATCGCCGGCGGCATGCTGCCCGGCACCTCTTTCCCGGTCACCCCCGGTCACGAGATCGCGGGCCGGATCGACGCCCTGGGCGAGGGCGTCCAGGACTGGAAGGTCGGTGACCGGGTCGCGGTGGGCTGGTTCGGCGGCAGCTGCGGGCGCTGCGAGGCCTGCCGCCACGGCGACGCCGTCCTCTGCCCCCAGCTGAAGGTGCCCGGCGCCGCCTACCCCGGCGGCTACGCCGACTCCGTGATCGTGCCCGCCGACGCGCTCGCGGCCGTTCCCGACGAGCTGACCGCCGCCGAGGCCGCACCGCTGGCCTGCGCCGGGATCACGGTGTTCAACGGCCTGCGCCGCTCCTCGGCCCGCCCGGGCGACACCGTGGCGATCCTCGGCCTCGGCGGGCTCGGCCATCTGGGGGTCCAGTTCGCCCGTGCGATGGGCTTCCGCACCGTCGCGATCGCCCGTGGTGCGGAGAAGGAGCCGCTGGCGTACCAGCTGGGCGCGGACCACTACATCGACAGCACCGCCGGCGACGTCGCGGAGGCCCTGCAGGCGCTCGGCGGCGCCAAGGTCGTCCTGGCCACCGTCACCAACTCCGACGCGATGTCCGCCACCGTGGACGGCCTGGGCCGCCGCGGCGAACTCATCGTCGTCGGCGCCTCCGTCGATCAACTCGCCATCAACCCGCTCCAGTTGATCGCCCGCGACCGTACCGTCCACGGACACTCCTCCGGCTCCGCGCTCGACACCGAGGACACCCTGCGGTTCGCCGCCCGGACCGGCGTGCGCGCCTGGATCGAGGAGCTACCGCTGGAGGAGAGCGCGGCGGCCGTCGCGAAGATGAGCAGCGGACGGGCCCGCTTCCGGATGGTCGTCACCACCGGCCGCTGAGCCGTTCCGGTCCCGGCCCCCTTCCCTTCCCGGTCCCTTCCCGGTCGCTTCCCGGTCCGTTCCGTTTTGCCCGCTCCGTCCGCCCCGCCTCCTTCGATCGCAGGTCAAGCGTTGGCAAAGACCCCGCCGTTGGGGGGCCGATCGGCAACGCTTAGGCTGATCGCGCTCGAACGACCCTCCGGGCGGCCGCCCTTACCGGCCGCACTCACCGACCCGGGGCGGGCGCGAGGACAACCGGAATACCCAGGGGGACGCAGCGCCATGCGCGAAGAGCACGAACACCATGCCACGGAGCAGTACGACGAGTACGACCACCTCGTGCACACCGGCCGCCAGGAGGACCCGGCCCGCCCGCGGTCCCGCCGCGTGTGGCTGGTGGCCGTCGGCGGGGTGTTCACCGCACTGGTGGTCGTGGCCGGGTACGGCGCCTACACCATGATGAACGCGGTGTCCGGCGGCCCTTCCGCCATCGGGAGCAGCGCCGACCCGACGGCCGCGAAGGAGTCGCGGACGCCGCCGACCACCGAACAGGCCGACGCGGTCGCCAAGGACTTCCTGGCGGCCTGGGGCCGTGGGGACCTCACCGTCGCCGCCGGCCTCACCGACCGTCCGGAGGCCGCCCGGATGGCGCTGACCTCGTTCCACGACGGCGTGTCGGCCCGCTCCCTCACCCTGACCGGCACCGGCCCCGCAGCCACCGGGACGGCGGGCGAGCCCACCGTCGGCTACCGGGTGCGGGCGGAGTTCGACGGCACCACCGAGGCCTGGGAGTACGAGAGCGCGCTGGGCGTCGTACGGGCCTCGGACGGCCGCGTGCTGGTGCGCTGGGCACCGACCGTGGTCCACCCCAAGCTCGCCGCGGGCCGCACCGTCACCGTGAAAGCCATGCCCAACCCGGTGTCGAAGCCCACCGACCGCAAGGGTCGGCCGCTGGACGCCTACCCCTCGTTGCGCTCCGTGCTGCCGCAGATCGCCCCGCCCGACGGTGCCGAGGTCGTCACCGGGCGGGCCGTGGTGCTCACCGGCGGGGGCCAGGACGCGGAGGAGCTGTTCGTGCTCACCCCGCCGAGCGCACCGCAGGTCAAGCTCACCATCGACGCCGACCTCCAGCAGGTCGCCGAGGAGGCGGTGAAGCAGCAGTCCGCGAACGGCAAGCCCGCCTCGCTGGTGGCAGTCCAGCCGAGCACCGGCAACATCCTCGCGATGGCCTACGCCCCGCAGCGCGACTTCAACCGCGCGGTCGGCGGCGGGCAGCCGCCCGGTTCGACCATGAAGGTGATCACCGCGGCGGCGCTGCTGGAGTCCGGGATGACCCCGGACACCGCCGCGCCCTGCAAGGAGACCACCAACTCCCCCAGGAGCTGGCACAACGACGAGCCCGGCAACCACCTCGACTACACGCTCAGCGACGACTTCATCCACTCCTGCAACACCGGCTTCATCGACAAGGGACTGGAGAAGCTCCAGCCCGGCACCCTGGGCACGGTCGCCCGCGACCAGTTCGGTCTGGGCCTGCAGTGGCGGATCGGCATCCCCAGCCGGGACGCCACCATCCCGCTCCCGGGGAACAAGGACGAGGCGGCGGCCGCGTACATCGGCCAGGGCCAGATCCAGGTGAACTCGCTGCTGATGGCCTCGGTCGCCGCCACCGTGCAGAGCGGAACGTTTCGCCAGCCCGTCCTGCGCACGGACGTCAAGCGCGTGACGACCGCAGGAAGACTGCCCGCCGAGGTCGCCCAGGGCCTGCGCTCGATGATGGCCCGGACCGCCGGCCAGGGTACCGCCCGAGCCCCGATGTCCGGACTGAGCGGCCAGATCGGTGCCAAGACCGGCACCGTCGAGGCCGGCTCGGACCAGGCCACCAACAGCTGGTTCATCGCCTACCGCAACGACCTCGCCGTCGCGGCCGAGGTCGAGGGCGGCGGCCACGGCAACAGCGCGGCGGGCGTGGCGGCCGCCCAGGTGCTGAAGGCGGGCGGCCGGGACTGACCGCGCCCGCGCCCACCGCGGTTCGACCCGCTCAGGGGTGTTCCCCCAGCACAGCCCGGTCCCCCCACCGCCGTCACCTGGCCGAGGGTGGCGTCGGGGGGTACGCCGTGACGGCGGTGTGGCCGTCGGGCATCATGGCGCAATGCCCGAACTGATCAACCCGACCGTACGGCTGCGGAGTTCGTTCCTGGCGGCGGTGGCCGAGTTCCGCGCCGAGCCCGGCGGTGCCGTCCCGTGGTTCGTCTCCGACGTCGAGCCGGCCGCCCTGGCCGATCCCGACGCGTTCGCCGGCTACGTCGCGCGCGTCCTCGCCGAGCGTACGGAGGCGGGCATGCGGACGGATGCGGGCGTGCCGATGACGACGCTGTGGTGGGCCGACCAGGGCGAGTTGCTGGGCCGACTGGCGATCCGGCACCGGCTGACGCCGAACCTGGAGCGGGTCGGCGGGCACATCGGTTACGACGTGCGGCCCGGCGCCCGGCAGCGGGGGCATGCGACGGCGATGCTCGCCGCCGCGCTGCCGGTGGCCGCCGCGCTGGGCATCACCGGGGCACTGCTGACCTGCGACGAGTCGAACACCGCGTCCCGGCGGGTGATCGAGGCCAATGGCGGCCATCTCGTCGCGGCGGACGGCGGCAAGCTCCGCTACCTCGTACCGACCAACGCCTGACACCCCGAGGCCCCGATCACTTCCGCAGCCCCGTTCCCCCGCCCCACCCACCACGATCGACTCTGGAAGCCTCTCACATCGGCAGCACCCCGACCCGATGGCCGCGGGCGCGGCACGGCTCCCAGGGGTCGGCATGGCGTCGTCCTGGCCTGAAGGACCGCCCCCACCAGCGAATTACCCACCGGGCTCCACCGGGCTCCACCGGGCCCGCCGACCTCGCCATGCGCCATCGGCGGGCCCAGGAGCCGGGGCCCAGGAGCCGGGCCCCGGGGGCCGGGCCCCGGGGGCCGGGGGCCGGGGTGGGTCAGTTGAACCGGTCCGGGTCCGGGCCGGTGCGCAGACCGCGGTCGCCTGCGGCGATGGCGGCGAGGTCCCGCACGGTGAGCTCGAAGTCGAGGACGTCGAGGTTCTCGCGGATCCGGGCCGGAGTGACGGACTTGGGGATGACGATGTTGCCCAGCTGGAGGTGCCAGCGCAGGACCACCTGGGCGGGCGACTTGCCGGTACGCCCGGCGATGGCGGTGACGGCCGGGTCGCCGAGGACGGCGCCCTGGGCCAGCGGACTCCAGGCCTCGGTGGCGATTCCGTGGGCGGTGTGGAAGGCGCGCAGTTCGCCCTGCTGGAGGCCTGGGTGGAGTTCGATCTGGTTGACGGCGGGGACGAGGTCGGTGGTGTCGAGCAGCCGCTTCAGGTGCGCGGGCTGGAAGTTGGAGACGCCGGCGGCGCGGATCCGGCCCTCGGCCGCGAGCCGCTCGATGGCGCGCCAGGTGTCGGGGTAGAGGTCGCGGGCGGGGGTGGGCCAGTGGATCAGGTAGAGGTCGACCTGGTCGAGCCCGAGTTTGGCGAGGCTGCTGTCGAAGGCGCGCAGGGTGGCGTCGTAACCCTGGTCGGCGTTCCACACCTTGGTCGTGACGAAGAGGTCCTGCCGGGCCAGGCCGGAGGCGGCCAGGGCGCGGCCGACGCCGGTCTCGTTGCCGTAGACGGCGGCGGTGTCGATGCTGCGGTACCCGGCTTCGAGGGCGGAGGTGACGGCGGCGGCGGTCTCGTCGTCGGGGATCTGGAAGACCCCGAAGCCGAGTTGGGGGATCTCGACGCCGTTGTTCAGCCGGACGGTCGGGACGTTGCGGGTGCTCATGGTGGTTCCGGTTCTCAGGAGGTGCGTTGGACGGGGGTGGAGTGGAGCGGCGGTCGACGGCCGCTCAGTGGTGGACGGGGGTCCGAGGCGCGGGGGCGGCGTCCACGGCCGGGCGGTGGTCGCGGCGCTCCAGGGCGGCGGACCAGACGGCCAGGACCAGCGCCGCCGCCGCGAGCAGGGCGCCGACCCAGTTGGGGGCGGTGTAGCCGAGGCCGGCGGAGATGACCAGGCCGCCGAGCCAGGCCGCGAGGGCGTTGCCGAGGTTGAACGCGCCGATGTTGACGGCCGAGGCGAGGGTCGGGGCGCCGTGGGCCTGGTCGAGGACGCGCTTCTGCAGCGGGGGGACGGTGGCGAAGCCGAGGGCGCCGACCAGCAGGACCGTCACGGCGGCGGCGATCTTGTCGTGCGCGGTGAGGGTGAACAGGGCCAGCACCACCGCCAGGCCGCCCAGCGTCCCGTACAGCAGGGGCATCAGCTTGCGGTCGGCGAACTTCCCGCCGAGCAGGTTGCCGAGGAACATCCCGGCGCCGAACAGGACCAGCAGCCAGGTGACGGCGCCGTCGGAGTAGCCGGCGACGTGGGTCATCATCGGGGCGATGTAGGTGATCGCGGCGAAGACCCCGCCGAAGCCGAGGACGGTCATCGCCATCGCCAGCAGCACCTGGGGGTTGCGGAACGCCGTCAACTCACCGCGCAGGCGGGTGCCTTCGGGGCGGGGCATGGCCGGGACGAGCTTGGCGATGCCGAGCAGGCCGAGCAGGCCCAGTGCCGCGACGCCGACGAACGTGGTGCGCCAGCCGACGGCCTGGCCGATGTAGGTGCCCAGCGGGACGCCGACGATGTTGGCGACGGTCAGCCCGGTGAACATGGTGGCGATGGCGCCGGCCTTCTTGTCCGGGGCGACGAGTTCGGCGGCCACCACCGAGCCGATGCCGAAGAACGCTCCGTGGGCCAGTGAGGTCACGATCCGCCCGACGAGCATCAGCGGGAGGCTCGGCGCGACGGCGGACAGCAGGTTGCCGACCACGAACAGGCCCATCAGCAGCATGAGCATCGTCTTGCGGCTGATCCTGGTACCCAGCACGGTCATCAACGGGGCGCCGATGACCACGCCGAGCGCGTAGCCGGTGACCAGCAGGCCGGCGGTGGGGACGGACACACCGTAGTCACCCGCGATCTGGGGCAGCAGACCCATGATCACGAACTCGGTGGTCCCGATCCCGAAGGCCCCGATGGCCAGGGCGAGGAGTGCGAGAGGCATGGCGCGACCCTTCATACGATGACTTCAGCGTCTTACAGGCCTCCACAATAGTTGCAGTCGCCTCATACTTGCAAACGCAACGTTTGCAGTCGCCAGAGACCCGCGTCCGCGCAAGTACCCGCGCCACTGCCACTGCCGCCACCGCCACCGCCACCGCCACCGCCACCGCCACCGTTCAAGATCGTCGATGTTCGCCCCGGCAGCACAGGGCCCGCCACGGACAGCAAAAAAGCGAGGAGTCCAGGGACTCCTCGCCACTGCCAAGCTACCGCGCGAGGGGGGCCTTGCGGCAAGGCCCCCCTCAGGGCGCACAATCGTCGCCCGAGGCCGGAACCTGGCGATTTGCGCGGTTCACACCGTACGCGCGCCGGTGTCCGATGTAGCGGCCTCGTCCGACACTCTCGTTCGACACCCACCGGGGGATGTTCCGATGATCGATGTGATCGTGGTCGGCGGCGGGCCGACCGGCCTGATGCTGGCGATCGAACTGCGGCTCCAGGGCGTGGAGGTGGTGGTCCTGGAGCGGCTGACCGAGCCGACCCGGGAGTCCCGCGGCCAGGGCCTGCACGTGCGCAGCGTGGAGATGATGGACCAGCGGGGACTGCTGGAGCGGTTCCTCGAAGTGGGCGGCCGGTTCCGGATCGGCGGCTTCTTCGGCCACATCCACAAGCCGTGGCCGGAGACCATGGACACCGCCCACGACTACGGCCTGAGCATCGAGCAGCCGGTCACCGAGCGGCTGCTCCGGGAGTACGCGCTGGAACTCGGCGCCGAGATCCGGCGCGGCCGGGAGGTGACCGGGCTCGACCAGGACGAGGACGGGGTGAGCGTCGAGCTGGCCGACGGCAGCCGGCTGCGCTCGCGCTACCTGGTGGGCTGCGACGGCGGCCGGAGCACGGTGCGCCGGCAGCTCGGCATCGCCTTCCCCGGCGAGCCCTCCCGGGTCGACACCCTGCTCGGCGAACTGTCGCTGGCCGCGGAGCCGGAGGTGATCGAGGCCGTGGTCACCGAGGTCCGCCGGAACGAGCTGCGCTTCGGGGCCGTCCCCCGCGGCGAGGGGGTCTACCGCATGGTCGTGCCCGCCGCGGACGTCCGCGAGGAGCGCGGCGACGCGCCCACCCTGGAGGAGTTCCGGCAGCAGCTGCGCGCCACGGCCGGCACCGACTTCGGCGCCCACTCGCCCAGCTGGCTGTCCCGCTTCGGCGACGCCACCCGGCAGGCCGAGCGCTACCGGGCCGGCCGGGCGTTCCTGGCCGGCGATGCGGCGCACATCCATCCGCCCACCGGCGGCCAGGGCCTCAACATCGGCATCCAGGACGCCTACAACCTCGGCTGGAAGCTCGCCGCCGCCGTTCAAGGCCGGGCCCCCGAGGGCCTGTTGGACAGCTACCACGCCGAACGCCACCCGATCGGCGCGCAGGTGCTGGCCAACACCCGGGCCCAGATGACGCTGCTGGGCTCCGAGCCCGGCGCGGTCGCACTGCGGGAGCTGCTCTCCACCCTGATGGACTTCGAGGAGGTGAACCGGTACGTCACGGAGATGGTCTTCGGGGTCGGGGTCCGCTACGACCTGGGCGAGGGCCCCGAGTTGCTCGGCCGGCGGTTGCGGGACGTCCGACTGAAGCAGGGGCGCCTGTACGAACTGATGCGCGGTGGCAGGGCGTTGCTGCTCGACTCCACCGGCGGCCTCTCGGTGGCGGGCTGGGCCGACCGCGTCGACCATGTCACCGACCCCGTCGAGGAGTTGGACGCGCCGGCGGTGCTGCTGCGGCCCGACGGCTACGCGGCCTGGGTCGGCGAGGACCAGGCGAGCCTGGACGACGCGCTCACCCGGTGGTTCGGCCCCGCCACGGCCTGAGCCGCTCAACTCCCCGGCGGCGGGCCCGAGTCGATCCGCAGCAGGGTGTGCTGCACCGTACCGTCCGGCTGGTACACGGTGCGGTACAGGTACGGATGGTCCGAGCCGGGGAGCAGCACGACGCCCTCCTCGACCAGCGGCCGCTGGTCGGCGATGGCCCGGAGCCTGCGGTCGGCGTCGTCGGGGAACTCCGGTTCCCGGGGGCGTCGGTGGCGTCCGGCCACGGCCTGTCCACCCGTCCTTCCGGTGGGTCTGGGCGCCGACGTGCCCCGCCCACCCGGGAGTCCGGGCCGGCGGGGCGTTCGGCGGCTGGTGCCGGGGGTCTCCGGGCTCTACGCCGAGGCGACCTGGATCATCGCGAACGGGGCGCCCTGCGGATCGGCGACCACCGCCATCCGGCCGGCCATCATGTCGAAGGGCGGGGCGAGGACGGTGCCGCCACCGCGGACCACGACGTCGACGGAGGAGTCCGCGTCGTCGACCGCGAAGTAGGTGAGCCAGTGCGCGGGGGTGCCGGGCGGGTCGTTGCTGAGCAGCGTGGCCCCGCCGACCGGGCGGCCGCCGATCTTCAGCTCCCAGTACTCGGTGTCGCCCTCCACCCGCTCGACCTCGATGCCGAAGGCCTCCCCGTAGAAAGCGGTGGCGCCCTTGATGTCGCTGGTGTGCAGCTCGTTCCAGGTCAGCGCGGCGGGCTCGTTGACCACCTGGGCCCCGGAGAAGTCCAGCGCCTGCCAGACGCCGAAGACCGCGCCCTGCGGGTCCGCGGCGATCAGCATCCGACCGAGGCTGCCGACGTCCATCACCGGGACGAGCAGGGTGCCGCCCGCCGCGACGACGGCGTCCTGGGTGGCCTGGGCGTCGGTGCTGGCCAGGTAGCTGGTCCACACGGTGGGCGGCTCCGGCATGCCCTCCGGGGCCATCGCCGGGCCGATGCCGGCCGCGGCCTTGCCGTCGAGCTGACAGACGGCGTAGCCGCCGAACTCGGCCGGGCCGGGCTGTCCCTGCCAGCCGAACAGGTCACGGTAGAAGTCCAGCGCGGCCTGCTGGTCCTTCGCCATCAGATCGACCCAGCACGGGGTGCCGGTCACGTACGGGGTGGTGACTTCGGGCATGGTCGCTCTTTCGCTCGTGCGGTCCCCCGCCAGTCACCCTCCCGTCCCGCCCAGGGATCCGCCACCCGACACGCCGACCGCCAGGCCTCACCCGTCCGGCTCAACGGAGCCGTCGGGCAGTCCCACGGGGGCCTCCGACCACGGGGTTTGACCGCCAGGCCCGGCAGGCCGCCGAACGGCACTTGCTGGCCGGCGCGACCGCCGATCACGGCGTCCGGATCTGGGACGTCTCGGACCAGTCGCCGCCCGGCCGGTCTGCGCCCCCGTCACCCCCGACCAGTGGCGCCGGTACTTCCCCGGCACCCCGTACGACCCGCCCTGCCGCTGACCACCCGCTGACCGGCCACCGGCCCCACTCCGCGCATCCGAACACCCCCCGGGCTCGTTGGTCCTGACGCGGCGCGGGCCGGTGTGCGCTCCGGCCCGCCCGGGCGAACGGGATCCGAGCGAGGAGTGCGACATGGGGCGAATCACCCGGCGGAACTTCGTGACGGGCGCCGCGGGAGCGCTCAGCGGGCTGGTCCCGCCCGGCCCGGCACTCGGGGCCGGCCCGGGCGGGCCACGACGGCAGGCCGTCCCGTCCCGGGCCGAGCACCGCGACGGGGAACGGGAAGGGGAACGGGACTTCCGCGGTATGTGGCTGGCGACCGTGGCCAACCGGGACTGGCCCTCCCGGCCCGGGCTCTCCGCCGGCGCCCAGCGCGCCGAACTCCTCGCCCGTCTCGACCAGGCGGTGGAACGGCGGCTGACCGCGGTGCTGTTCCAGGTCCGCCCGACCGCGGACGCGCTGTGGCCCTCCCCGTACGAGCCCTGGTCGGCCTGGCTCACCGGGGTGCAGGGGCAGGACCCCGGCTGGGACCCCTTGGGCACCGCCGTCATCGAGGCGCACCGGCGGGGTCTGGAACTGCACGCCTGGTTCAACCCGTACCGGGTCGCCACCCACGCGGATCCGTCCCGGCTGGTCCCGTCCCACCCCGCCCGCGTCCACCCCGACTGGGTGGTGACCTACGGCGGGAAGCTCCACTACGACCCGGGCCTGCCCGAGGTCCGCCGCTTCGTCCAGGACGCCGTGCTCGACGCCGTACACCGCTACGACCTCGACGGCGTCCACTTCGACGACTACTTCTACCCGTACCCGGTGGCCGCCCAGCGCTTCGACGACGACGCGGCGTACGCCCGGTACGGGACCGGGTTCCCGGACCGCGACGCGTGGCGGCGCGACAACATCGACCTCCTGGTGCGGGAGACGGCCGAGCGGATCAAGGAGATCGACGGCCGGGTGCGGTTCGGGATCAGCCCGTTCGGGGTGTGGCGCAACCAGGCGGCCGACGGACGCGGCTCGGCGACCACCGCGGGAGTGCAGGCCTACGACGACCTGCACGCCGACACCCGCAGGTGGGTGCGCGAGGGCTGGCTCGACTACCTCTGCCCGCAGCTGTACTGGCACATCGGCTTCGCCGCCGCCGACTACGCCGTCCTGGTGCCCTGGTGGGACGAGGTGGCCCGGGGCACCGGCGTCGACCTGTACCTCGGCGAGGCGCTGTACAAGGCCGGTGATCCGGCCCAGCCCGCCGCCTGGCAGGACCCGGCCGAACTGTCCCGCCACCTGACGCTGGCCCGGCGCTCGCCCTCCGTCCGCGGCCACTGCTTCTTCGCGGCGAGGGACGTCGCCGAGGACCGCATCGGGGCGATGGCACGGGTCGTCGCCGACCACTACCAGCCGGAAGCCCGCTGAGCCCGTCCGGCTCCCGCATTCCAGCGCAGGGCGCCGAGTTCGCAGGGCCTACGGTGCACAGCAGGACCGATGAGAGGCCGTGGGTGCGATGGAACCGACCATCCTGGCGGTCCCCGACTACCCGAACGCGCCGCTGCTGCGGAAGCGGCTCGACGAGGCCCTCGGAGACCGGCCGTCCGGCGAGGCGGGCTGGGTGACGGTGGTCGGCGGTGAGCAGGCGGAGGAGCTGGGCATGCACGGCTCGCCGACCCTGTTGATCGACGGCGTCGGCCCCTTCGCCGAGCCCGGTCAGCCCGCCGGCCTGTCCTGTCGGCTGTTCCGGGACGCCCACGGCGCGCTCTGCGGCGCGCCGACCGTCGAGCAGCTGCGGCAGGCGCTGCGCTCGGCTTCCTGGCGACAGCGACCGCCCTCGCCGAGCGCGCCCTGAACCGGGTGCCGGCCCCGGCCCGTTGATCGACGGCCCGGCCGGGTGCCGCTCCGGCGTTGATCCTGTGTTGATCGGGATGTGGGAGCCTACGGGCTCCACCGGGGGCCGGTGGACAACTTGCAGAGAGGCGCATTCGGATGGCCAAGCACCGCAGCAGCACCCGCATCGCAACCCGGCTCGCCTCGGTGGCGGTGGCCGTGGGGCTGGTCCTCCTGCCGCAGGTCGGCGCGTCGGCGCAGGCCGCGCAGCCGCAGGCGGGTACGCACCAGGCCGCCGGGAGCGCGACCGGGTCGGGTGACAAGCCGCGGATCGACGAGTGGAACGGCACCGGTGCCTGGTGCGTCAGCTGCGTGAAGCCCAAGCAGCGGTAGCCGTGGGGCTCACTCCTCGGCGGGCAGGATGACCAGCTCGCCGAGGAGGGTGGCGACATCGGCGGCGTCCGGGAGGCCGAGGCCTTCGAGGATGGCGTGCGCCTCGTGCAGGCGCTCCCGGGAGGCGGCCGGGCGCCCGAGTTCGGCGAGGGAGCGGCCGAGGACCACCAGTGCGTACCCCTGGTCGCGGCGGGCGCCGATCTCCACGGTGATCGCCAGGGCCGCCTCCGCCTCCTCGGCCGCCTGTTCCGGCCGGCTCAGCGCCAGCAGGGATTCGGCGAGGCGCACGCCCGCCAGTGCCTCCCGGTCGCGGCGGCCCGCGGCGGCGGCCACCGCCCGGCACTCCCGGCAGCGGTCGGCGGCCTCCTGGTAGCGGCCGAGGCCGTGCAGGGCGAGGCCGAGGACGTAGAGGGTGTACGCGGTGCCGACGGTGTCGCCGAGCGCCCGGACCTCGGGCAGGACCCGCTCGCAGGTGTCGGCAGCCTCCTCGGCCCGGCCGTGCCGGACCTTGGCGAGCGCGGCGTTGACGGTGCTGGTCACCGCGCCGGAGCGGTGGCCCAGTGCGCGGGCGAGTTCGACCGACTCCTCGAAGCGGCGGATCGCCTCCTCGTTGCGGCGCAGCGTCTGGGCGATCAGGCCGAGGTCGTTGAGCACCTGGCGCAGGATGACGGTGTCCCCGGCCGCACGGCTGGCCCGCTCGGCGAGTTCCGCCTCGGCGCGGGCCTCGTCCAGCCGGGTGGCAGCGAGGGCGAGTCCGCAGCGCAGGAACCGGGCCCGGCCTTCGGCGAAGCGGTCGCCTCCGGTGGTGGCGGCGCCGACCAGGGCGGTCACCGCCGCTTCCAGTCGGTCGCCGAGCTCGCCGGAGCCGAAGGGACTGAGGGCGATCAACAGGTCGATCACCGGGCGGAGTTCGGTGTCCGGGCCGGCCTCGTCGGCGATCCGCCCGGCCAGCGCGATGGCGCCGGGGCTCTCCGCCCGGACCCACTCCCGGGCGGCCGCGAGGTCCCGCAGCACCGGGCCGGTGGCCTGCCGCCCCTCGGTGGCGGGGCCGCCGAGCGCGCCGGCCACCGGGTCGCCGGGCACCGCGAGCTGGAACGCCGTACGCGCGCCGGCCAGCAGGTGGCCGAGCAGCCGGGCGCGGGCCGCCCGCTCCTCCTCGGGGCCGTCGGAGTCGTCGGAACCTCCGGGGCCGTCAAGGCCACCCACGCCCTCGGTTCGGGAGTTGCGGGAGCTGCGGGAGGTGGAACGGGCGAAGCCGCGCAGCAGGTCGTGGAAGCGGTACCGCCCGGCGCTGAGCGAGTCCAGCATCGCGGCGTCGACCAGGGATTCCAGCAGCTCCTCGGCCTGCTCCGCCGGGCGGTCGAGCAGTGCCGCGGCGGTGTCCAAGCCGAGGTCGGGACCCTCGCCCCAGGCGGCCAGCCGGAAGGCCCGGGCCTGGTCGGGGGTCAGCTGCCGGTAGCCGAGTTCGAAGGCCGCGCCGACGGCCAGGTCCCCCATCCGCAGCTCGTCGATCCGGCGCTGTTCGTCGGCGAGCCGCTCGCCGAGGCTGGCGATGGTCCAGCGCGGGCGCGCGGCCAGCCGGGCGGCGGTGATGCGGACGGCGAGCGGCAGGTAGCCGCAGGCGGCGGCGAGGTCCAGGGCGGCCTGCGGCTCGGCGTCCAGGCGGGGCCGGCCGATCACCCGGCCGAGCAGGTCGACGGCTTCCTCGGGGGTGAAGACGTCCAGGTCCAGGTGGACGACGGCGGGCAGGCTGCTGGGGCGGGTGCGGCTGGTGACCAGCGCGGCGCAGTCGGGCGAGCCGGGCAGCAGGGGGCGGATCTGCGCGGTGTCCCGGGCGTTGTCCAGGACGACCAGCAGGCGCCGACCGTCGGTGAGCGAGCGGAACAGCGCGGTGCGGTCGGCGGTGCTGTCGGGGACGGCCTCGGGCCGGGTACCGAGCGCGGCCAGGAAGGCGGCGAGTACGTCGGCGGGACTGGCCGGGAGGGCGTCGGCGCCGCGCAGGTCGGCGTACAGCTCGCCGTCGGGGAAGGCGCTGCGGGCGCCGTGGGCGGCGCGCACGGCCAGCGCCGTCTTGCCGACGCCGCCCATGCCGACCACCGACACCACCGGCAGGGCGTCCCGGGCGGGGGCGGTGAGGGCGGCCCGGATGGTCTCCACCTGGGCCGAGCGGCCGATGAAGTCTCCTGGTGCGGGCGGGAGTTGGGCCGGTCGCGGCGCACCGGAGGCAGCGGCCGCGGGTGGCGCGGGCGGCCCGGGAGCCTCGTCGGCCGCCACCACGGCCACCTGCGGCTCCACCGAGGCCTCCACGGACTCCTCCCCGCTCAGGATCCGCCGGTGCAGTTCGGTGAGCTCCGGCCCCGGCTCGACGCCCAGTTGCTCCACCAACACCTCGCGCACCCGCCGGAACGCCGCCAGCGCGTCGGCCAGCCGGCCGCTGCGGCTCAGCGCCCGCATCAGCAGGCCGTGCGGTCGCTCGCGCAGCGGGTGCTCGGTGGTCAGCGCGGTCAGCTCGGGAACGCAGCGCGCCGCCCGGCCGAGCATCAGGTCCAGGGCGAGGCGTTCCTCCAGCAGGGTGAGCCGTAGCTCCCCGAGCCGGTCGCGCTGACGCTGGGCGTACGGGCCGGGGATCCCGGCGAGTGGCTCGCCCTGCCACAACTCCAGTGCCTCGTTGAGCAGTTCACGCGCCTGTGCGGGCCGACCGGCCGCCGCCTCGGCCTCGGCGTAGGCCGCCAGCCGTTCGGCCCGCTGGGCGTCCACCGCCCCGGGGGGCAGCGCCAGCCGGTAGCCGTCGCCGAGCGAGACCAGGACGGCCGGCGTGCCGTGGCCCGGTTCCAGCAGTTTGCGCAGCCGCCAGGCGTAGGTGCGCACGGTGGTGGTCGCAGCCTGTGGCGGTTCGTCGCCCCAGAGCGCCTCGATCAAGTCTGCCGCACCGGCGGCCCCGCCCGGGCGCAGCAACAGGACCGCGAGCATCGCCTGCTGCTGCGGGCTGCCGAGCCGCAGCGCCTCGCCGTCGCGCCGCCCGCGCATCGGCCCCAGCAGCGAGAAGCCGAGCCCCGCGAGTCCCTCGACCACGCCGTGTCCTCCCGTTCGGCCGCGGGTCACGCGGCCGTTGATCTTCATTCGTTCGGTGCACAGAGTAAGCGCTGAAAAAGCCCGGTGCCGAGCCCCGGGCGGTGGCCACGGGCGCACGGCACGGCCGCGTTGATCGGTCGTCGATCGGAGCCGGGCGCGCGTTGACCTTCGGTCGATCGGGTGTTGATCGGTCGCGCCTAGTGTTCCTGGCGTCAGGAGGCTGCTGAGCCTGCGGAACAGCGGTCGGCGGCCCGGCCGCTTCTTCTGACGACAACACACTGGATCCCGTTGAAACGATGGTTGGCCATGAACGACATCCTCGAGCTCGATGTCCTGGAGATCAGCGCCCCGGCCCAGGAGGAGACCGAGGCGCAGCACGCGGCCGCCAGCGGCTCCTGGCCGTTCTCCTGCAACTCGACCCGCAACTCGCGCTGCTGCGACTGACCCCGAGTACTCGGTGCGGCGGCCCATTCCCCCCGGCCGCCGCACCGGCCCCCACCGCTTCCCCTCCGCCCCCGTAGGAGCCCGCCGTGCCGGACACGCCGACCTTCGCCTGCGGCGAGGTCGCCCTGCTGCGGGCCGCCGTGCGACCGGCCCGCTCCCTGCCCGAACACCCCTCCCCGCAGGACAGCGACCCCGCCGCACAGGACACCGCCCCCGCCCCGCAGGACACCGACCTCGACCAGCTGCGCGCCGCACTCCGCGACGGGCTGCTGCGCGAGGCCGTCGCCGTTTCCAGCCCCTCGCTCAGCCGGGTGCTCGACCTGGTCGAGGCGGGGCTGCCGATCCGTCCCAAGCAACAGCGCAAGGCGGCCCGGGCGCTCACCCGCTACCGGTTGCGGATGTCCGACCGGGCCACCCCGTTCGGTCTGATGGCCGGGGTCGCCACCGCCCGCTTCGCCGACCGGCCCGCCGTGCGCTGGGGCGGGCGGCCGCGCAAGTCCGCCCGGCCCGACCAGCAGTGGCTGACCGGGCTGGTCGCCGCGCTGGAGCACGAGTTGCCGGTGCTGCGCGGGCTGCGGGTGACCGCCAACGACCTGTGCCGGGTGCGCGACGACCGGCTGGTGCTGCCCTACCTCCCGGTGCCGGGCGCCGAGCAGCGCACGGCCGGGCGGGAGCTGTCGATCCGCCGCACCGCGGCGATCCGCACCGTGCTGGCGCACGCCGCCGAGCCGCTGCCCTGGACGGAGCTGCACCGCGCCGTGCTGGCCGCCCACCCGCAGGTCGAGGCCGCGGCGGTGGACTGGCTGCTCGGCGAACTGGTCCGCACCCAGATCCTGCTGACCGACCTGCTGCCGCCGGCCGCCGAGCCGGATCCGGTCGGGCACCTGCTGGCCCGGCTGCCCGACCTCCCAGTCAAGGCCGAACTGCTGGCCGTGCAGGCCGACTTGGCCGCGTACCAGGGCACCGCCCCCGGTGCCGGACTGCCCCGCTGGCGGGCCCTGACCGAGCGGATGCACCGGCTGCACCCGGCCGAGCGGCTGGTGCAGGTCGACCTCGGCCTCGACGTCGAGGTGCGGCTGCCGCCTGCCGTCCGCCGGGAGGTCGAGCGGGCCGCGGACGCCCTGTGGGCGGTCTCGGCGGGGCGTCCGGGCCCGGCGCACCTGCGGCAGTACCACGAGGACTTCCTGGAACGGTACGGCCTGGGCCGCGCCGTGCCGCTGCTCGAACTGCTCGACCCCGAACGCGGCCTGGGCGCGCCCGCCGGCTACCGGCTGCCGCGCAGCACCCGGGCGCTGCGGCCCGACGAGCCCGCCGACCCTCGCGACCAGCTGCTGCTGGCCCTCGCCCAGCGCGCCGCGGCCGACGGCGAGCGCGAACTGGTGCTCGACGCCGCGCTGCTGGCCCGGCTCAGCGCCAGCACCGGCACCGCGCCGCCCTCCCTGGACCTGCTGGCCGAGCTGCGGGCAGCCTCTCAAGAGGCGCTCGTGGCAGGCGAGTTCACCCTTGTGGTGAGCGGCATCGGCGCCACCGCCGGGGCGATGGCGGGCCGCTTCGCCCCGGTCCTGGGCGAGGCCGGCCGACCGCTGACCGAGACGGTGCGCACCCTGCCCACCGACAACCCGGAGGCCGTCCGCGCCCAGCTGGCCTTCCGCACCCCGCGCGCCCACACCGGCAACGTGGCCCGGGTACCGCAGCTGCTGCCGTACGCCATCACGCTCGCCCAGTTCGCCGACCGGACGGACCCGGCCGTCCTCGGCATCGACGACCTCGCGGTGGTCGCCGACCACGACCGGCTCGCGGTCGTCTCCCGCCGGCTCGGCCGGGAGGTGGTGCCGACGCTGCCGCACATGCTGGCCACCGACGTCCACGCGCCCAACGCCGCCCGGCTGCTGGACGAGCTCTCCCGCAGCGGCGCCGGCAGCTGGCCGCGCTGGCGCTGGGGCGCCGCCGACGCCCTGCCCTTCCTGCCCCGGGTGCGGTACGGGCGTACCGTGCTCAGCCCGGCCCGCTGGCTCCCCGAGGAGCCCGCGCTGCGCGACGCCGCCGTGCCGTACCGGCAGTGGTGCGCGCGGCTGGCGGAGTGGCGGCGGCGCTGGCGGGTGCCGCGCGTGGTGCGGAGCGTCAGCGAGGACCAGCGGATCACCCTCGACCTGGCGGACGACCGCCACCGGGAACTGCTGCACCACGCCTGGACCACCTCCGCCGACGGCCACCTCCAGGAGGTGCCGCCGGAGCCGACCGGCTGGCTCGGCGAGGACGGCCGCAGCAACGAGCTGGCGTTCCCGTTGATCCGCCGCTCCCCCGGGACGGCCCGCACCCCGGCCGTGGCCCCGCCCCGACGCCGCACGGTGCACGGCCCCGGCTCCTCACCCTGGCTGTACGCCAAGCTGTACTGCTCCACCGCCCGGCAGGACGAACTGCTCGACCGGCAGCTGCCCCAACTGCTGGCGGAGCTACCGGCGGCGGTCGACCGCTGGTTCTACATCCGCTACCTCGACCCCCGGCCGCACCTGCGGCTGCGCTTCCACGGCGACCCGACCGCGCTCTGCGCCGAACTGCTGCCCGCCCTCGGCGCCTGGGCCGACCGACTGGCCACCGCCGGCCTCGCCGAGCGACTCGTCCTGGACGGCTACGAACCCGAACTGGAACGCTACGGCGGCCCGGCCGCGATGGCGGCCGCCGAGCGGGTCTTCGCGGCGGACAGCCGCTCCTGCCTGGTCCAGCTGCGACTGCTGCGCGAACGCCGCCTGGATATCGCCCCGTTGACCCTGGTGGCGGCCAACTACGTCGATCTGGCCCACCACTTCGGCGACCTCGGACTGCTGACCCGGCTCCACCGAGCCACCGAACGGCACCAACTGCTGCCGGCCGTAAGGGAACAGGCGCGCGCCCTGATCGACCCCAGCGGCCACTGGACCGCACTCGGCCGACTGCCCGGCGGCAGCGAACTGCTCGCTTCCTGGGACGAACGGGCGGCCGCCGTGGCCGCCTACCGCACCCGCCTCGCCGAACGCTGGAGCAGCACCGACACCGCACTCGGCGCGCTGCTGCACATGCACCACAACCGGCTGATCGGGGTGGACCGCACCGGCGAGGAACGCTCGCTCGCGCTGGCCCGGCGCACCGTCCGGGCGTACCACGGGCGGCTGGCCGCGCTCGGCGAGGCCGGACCGGCACGCGGCCCGGCCGAAGCGGTACTCGGCGCGGCCGAGACGATCGAATGAGCCCGTCCACCGACCACGCCACCACGACCGCCACCGCCACCGCCACCGCCACCGCCGAGCGACCCGCCGACCCCGCAGGAGCGGCCGCATGAGCCCGTCCACCCACCACGCCGACACCATCACCCCGCTGCGCGAACGCGCCGCCACCGCCGTCGCCGCCACTGCCTCCCGGCTCGCCGACCCCGACCGGGTGGCCGCCGCGCTCGCCGCCACCGGCCGCCGGTGGGAGCCGAACGGCCTGGCCGGCGGCGCCCCCGGCATCGCCCTGCTGTACGCCGAACTCGCCCGCTACGACGACACGTTCCGCAACACGGCGCACACCTGGCTCGCCCTCGCCGCCCGCTCGGCCCGGACCGCCGCACCCGGTACCGGGCTGTACGACGCGGTGCCCGCGCTCTGCTTCGCCCTGCCGCGAGCGGCCTCCGGCCCGCAGGACTACCGGGCGGCCCGAGCCCACCTGCGCGGCGAGACCGCCGTCCTGGCCGGGCGGCTGGCCCGGCGCGAGCGGCAGCGGATCGCCGACGGCACGGACCACCCCGCACTGGAGTCCTACGACCTGATCTCCGGCCTGGCCGGGCTCGGCGCCGTCCTGCTCGACCAGGACCGCCCGGCCACGGAGGAGGCCCTGCGCGGCCTGGTGGCGCTCAGCGAACCGCGGGCCGGACTGCCCGGCTGGTGGGTCGCCCAGGACGTCCACCGCTACCGCGCCGTCACCCCCGGGCTGGGCCACGCCAACCTCGGGCTCGCACACGGCGCCCCGGGCCCGCTGGCGCTGCTCGTACTGGCCTGGCGGCAGGGGGTAAGGGTGCCGGGGCAGGCCGAGGCGATCACCCGGCTGGCGGAGTGGCTGCTCGGCGAGGTCCGGACGGACCGGGCCGGGCCCTGGTGGCCGTCCACCGTGGAGCTGACGCCCGGAACAGCGCGGGAACCCGGCCGCCCGTCCTGGTGCTACGGCACCCCCGGCATCGCCCGCGCTCTCCAGCTCGCCGGCCTCGCACTCGACGTCCCCTCCTGGTGCCGCACCGCCGAGGAGGCGCTGCTGGCCGCCCTGGACCGCAGCGGCGAGGCCCTCACCGACGCCGGGCTCTGCCACGGCTGGGCCGGACTGCTGCAGTGCAGCTGGCGGATCGCCCAGGACGGCACCGACCGCCGGACAGCCGAGCGACTCCCCGCCATCGCCGCCCGAATGCTCCAACTCACGGACTCGGACGGCCCGTTCGGCTTCGTCGGGCCCCGGACCAGGAACGGCTGGACGGACGACCCGGCCGGCTTCCTCACCGGCGCCGCCGGAGCCGCCCTCGCCCTGCACACCTTCGCCACCGACCGCGCCCCCGCCACCTGCTGGGACCGGGCCCTACTGCTCGCCTGACCGCCGCCACCACCCGATCGCCCACTCGCCACTCGCCCACGACGACCCGTCCACCGCCCTCGCCCGCATCCTCCGGCCCGCCCCGCCGCCCGCGACCACGACCGGATGCCCGCCGCCGCCCGGGTGCTCGGCACGCTGTACCAGCACGCGCGGGGGCCGGGCCTCCAAGGTCGCCGGTCTCCTGGCACTGATCGAGGCGCTGCTGGCCGATCCCGAGCTGGAGGCCCTCCGTCTGCCCTGGACGCCCTGACCGTCCGGGGCCGGCGGGCCTGGCGGGAATCGTCACCTCCGTGTCCTTGCCGCCAACCGGGCCCGCGGCCAGGCTGGAGGGGTGACCAGCCCGCGCATCGTCTTCGCCGTCTTCCCGGACTTCCAGATCCTCGACCTGACCGGCCCCCATGAGGTGTTCACCCAGGCGGGGCGGCTGACCGGGGGCGTCGTCATCGACACCGTGGCCGCCACGCCCGGTCCGGTGCCGGCCAGCGGCGGTCTCGCCGTCTCCCCGACCCGGACGACCGACGAGTTCGACGCGGCCGACCACCCGGTGGACACCCTCATCGCCGTCGGCGGTTCGGGTGTCCACCGGGCCTGCGAGGACGGCCGGTTCGTCGACTGGTTCGCCCGCACCGCCCGCCGCTCCCGGCGTACCGCCTCGGTGTGCAGCGGCGCCTTCCTGCTGGGCGCCGCCGGGCTGCTCCACGGGCGGCGCGCGGTCACCCACTGGTCGTGCTGCGCCCGGCTGGCCGAGCTCCACCCGCTTGCCACCGTCGACCCCGACCCGATCTTCGTCCGCGACGGCGAGCTGTGGACCTCGGCCGGGGTCACCGCCGGTCTGGACCTCGCGCTCGCCATGGCCGAGGCCGACCACGGCCCGGAGGTCTCCCGCACGATCGCCCGCCACCTGGTGATGTTCGTCCAACGCCCGGGCGGCCAGGCGCAGTTCAGCGCCCAACTGTCCGCCCAGCGACCGGAACGGGCGCCGCTGCGCGAGATCCTCGCCTGGATCGCCGACCACCCCGACTCCGACCTCGGCGTGCCCGCCCTGGCCGCCCGTGCCGCGATGAGCGAACGGAACTTCACCCGGGTCTTCCGGGCCGAGACCGGCCGTACCCCCGCCTCGTACGTCGAGAGCGTCCGGATCGAGGCCGCCCGGCGGCTGCTGGAGACGACGGCCGCCACCCTCGAATCCGTCGCCCGCTCCTGCGGCTTCGGCACCGTCGAAACCCTGCACCGCGGCTTCAAGCGCACCCTGCACGTCACCCCCGGCGAGTACCGCCGGCGCTTCTCCGCCCACCCCGTCCACGCCTGAAAGGCCCGCCCATGCGCATCGCCATCCCGCTCTTCGACGGATTCACCGCACTCGACGCCGTCGGCCCGTACGAGGTTCTCCGGATGCTGCCGGAGGCCGAGGTCCTCTTCGCCGCCGCCGCTCCGGGCGTCCACACCGACGGCGCCGGCTCGCTCGGGCTCCTCGCCACCGCCTCCTTCACCGACGTCACGGCGGCCGATGTCCTCCTCGTCCCCGGTGGCCCGGGCGCCCGCCGCGGGCTCACCGACCGGCCGCTGCTGGACTGGATCCGCCGCATCGACGCCACCAGCACCTGGACCACCTCGGTCTGCACCGGCTCCCTGCTGCTCGGCGCGGCCGGCCTGCTCGACGGCCTGGCGGCCACCACCCACTGGAGCGCCGTCGACACCCTGGAGTCGTACGGCGCCACCTACACGGCGCAGCGGGTCGTGGAGCAGCCCGGCGGCATCGTCACCGCCGCCGGTGTGTCCTCGGGCATCGACATGGCGCTGCGGCTGGCCGAACTGATCGCCGGCCGGGTGCCCGCCGAGGCCTTCCAGCTCGCCATCGAGTACGACCCCCAGCCGCCCTTCGACTCGGGCTCCTACGCCAAGGCCTCCCCTGAGGCGAAGGAGTACCTGGCACACCGTCCGCACCGCTCCGCCGCGCGACCGCAGGGCCGTCCGTAAATCGGTTGAACGCCGGCCGGGGGGCCGCCAGTCTTGCCCGGTGACTCTGGACCTGGCCCCCTACGACCTGACGTGGGCCGACGTGGACCCCGCCCGCCACCCCTTCGACCACGACGACGCCGACCGGGTGGTCCGCGCGCTCGGCCCGGCCCGCCGGGCGCCCGCCCGGCCCGACTTCTCCGTCCTCGACCCCGCGTCATCCGCGTGGCGCACGGACGTGGCCACCCCGTGGACCGACGCGGTGTCCCACGCGCTGGCGCGGCACTACGGCCGGTGGGCGCTGGGCTGGCGCTGGTCGGTCGGCGAGGCGGACCTCGACGGCGGGCCGGTCGGCTCCTGGTGCTGCACCTCGCACTCGATCTCCACCCCGGAGGAGACGGTCGAACGGGTCGTCGCCTCGCTGTGCGAGTGGCGCGACTGGCTGGAGCTGCTCGCCGGCCGGTTCGAGGCGTACCCGCTGGATCCCGCCGACATCGACGGCCAGCGGATCCTCTGGGAGCGTGCCGTCCGGAACCTGATCCAGCAGGTGAGCGACTTCACCGGTCACGAGAGCGCCTGGTACGGGCACTGCGCACTCGTGCTCACCTGGTTCCTCGAGCGCTGGGGATTCGAACCGGTGGCCGCCGAGCGGCTGGTCCGGCAGGCGATCGGCGGCCGGTTCAAGAGCTGGACCGCCCCGGACCTGGTGCTGATCGACGACGTCGCCGAGCGGATCGCGCGCTCGCTGCGCCCGGAGGACAGCGGCACCCGGCCGGACGGCCCCGCCCCGGACCACCTGGCGGACTGGCTCGCCCTACGGGGGGCCGTCGCCTGGCCCGAACCGGCCGCGGCTGCCGCGGGCGGACCGGTGACCCCGGCCCGCGACGGCGCCGCCGGGTCCATCCGCGCCTTCGACGGCGCCATCGACCCCGCCCGGGCGAACGGCCTGCTGGCCGCGCTCGAACTGCTGCGCGCCGACGCCGCCCGCGGTGCGGGCCTCGACTTCGAGCTGATCCGGCGCTGGCAGCAGCGCGTCCTGGGCGCCCCGCAGCCGCCGGGGTTCCGCAGCCTGCCCGCCTTCGCCAAGGAGGGCCGGGAGCGTTACGGCGTCGGACCGGACACCCGGGCCCGGTTCGACACCTGCCTGGCCGAGAGCACGCCGTCCGGCGAGCGCCCCCTCCCGCTGACCGCCCGCGCCGCCCGCGCCTACCTGGATGTGTGCTTCTTCCACCCCTTCGACGACGGCAACGCGCGCTGCGCCTTCCTCGCCCTGGTCTTCGTCCTGGCCCGCGAGGGCGTCGCGCTGGACAGCGTCGACCACCTGCGCCGGATCAGCTACCGCGCCGCCGACCCGTCGGCCCCGGTGTTCCTCACCAACTTCCTCAACTCCCACCTCGCGGAGACCCGCCGCCGGGCAGTCTGAGCACCCCCGCCGGTGCGCACCGGCCCTTTCAGCGGTACCAGGACCGGATCGCCGCCGCGCTCTCCCGCACATCGGCGTGCCCGGCGCGGATCCGGGCGGCCAGCTCGACGGCCTCCTTGGGCTCGGCGGTCACGATCACCCCGGAGGCGCTCAGGTAGGAGGCGGCGACCACGGCGGCGAAGTGCTCGTTGGCGGACTCCAGCGCCGGGACCCGGATCAGCTGGTGCATCAGCGCGGCCGCGCGCTGGTGCACGGCGCCGTACACCGGCACGTCCATGACCTCGTCGGCGTGCCGGGCCACGGCCGCGGCCAGGGTGCCGTAGTCGGCGACGTCCGGGTCGCTCGGCAGGAACTGGTGGGCGATGTCGAGCAGCCACGCCCGGTCGATCCGCAGGATCACGCCGCGTCCGCCGCGGTGTCGCGGGTGCTGCGCGGGTAGGGGCCGAACTCCTCCTCGAAGGCGGGCCCCCAGGCCTGGGCGAAGTGGGCGGCGGCGGTCAGGAACCGCTCGCGCCGCTCGTCCGCCTCCTCCGCCAGCACCCTGCGGGCGTAGTCCGGCAGGCTCATCCCGGCGGCCTCCGCGCGCTGCTCCAGGGCCTCGTGCACGGCGTCGTCCAGTCGGACGTTCAGCTGCTTCATGGCGGTGAGCGTAGCCGCCGCTACCGCCTGCTACAAGGCGGCCGGGCGGCCTCAGAACACCGGTGGCCGCCCCAGCCGGGCCATCCGCCACACCGTGGCCCAGCGGAGCGGGCGGCGCGGCGGGCACGGGGTACGGACGCCCTCCAGGAAGCCGGCGCACCACGCCCGCAGCCCGGCCGCCGGCGGACGTCGGCTCACCGTGTAAAGCGTCCAGGAGGCCAGGTAGAGCGGCACCAGCGGGGCCGGCAGGTGACGCTTGGCCAGCCAGACGCGGTTGCGGGCGGTCCGGCGGTAGTAGCCGGCGTGCCGGGCGGGGTCGGTGCGCGGGTGCCGGAGCAGCAGATCGGCGCGGTAGTGCACGGCCCAGCCGGCGTCGAGGACGCGCCAGGCGAGGTCGGTCTCCTCGTGCGCGTAGAAGAACTGCGCGCAGAACTCGCCCACTTGGGCGAAGACGTCCATCCGGATGGCATGGCCGCCGCCCAGGAAGCCGGTGACCTCCCCGGAGCGCAGCGGGTCGGCGGCGCCGAGGCGCGGGACGTGCCGGCGCTGGGTGTGTCCGGTCTCGTCGGCGATCCGGAAACCGACCACGCCGAGCCGCGGGTCGTCCTCGAAGGCCTCCCGGACCAGCCGGAAGGTGTCGCTGCGGGGCAGCAGTCCGTCGTCGTCCAGGTTCACCACGACGTCCACGCCGCCGAGCCGGCGCAGCCGTTCGACACCGGCGTTGCGGCCGCCTGGGATGCCCAGGTTCTCCGGGAGTTCCACCGCGTGCACCCAGGACGGGAGTTCGGGCAGCCGGACACCCTGGCCGAGGACCACGACCGTCGCGCCGCCGCCTTCCTGCGCGGCCACCGAGTCGAGCAGCGCGCGCAGTTCCCGCGGCCGGTCGCCCATCGTCAGCACCACCACGCCCAGCGTCACGCCCATCCGCCGCCGCTTCCTATCCGCCGTTCTCCACCCGGACCGCCCCGACCACCCGGACCTCCAGCGCGGGCCAGTGCGCCGCCCACCGGCCCAGCCGCTCCGCGTCCACCGGGCCCTGCGGGAGCAACGAGGCATCCGGGTGGAAGGTCACGCAGGTGCCGGTGGTCCCGTCCGGCTCGACCGGCTCCAGGCCGGTGACCGGCAGGCCGTGCTCGTAGCGCTGGGTCCAGGCACCGTTGAGCCGGCGGTTGGTGTGCAGCAGTCGGGTGCTGAGCGCCGCGACCACGGACATGCCCCGGCGCGGGTGCCCGTCCGGGAGCGCTTCCGCCTCCGGGTGGTCGAAGAAGCGCAGGTCCTTGGTCGCCATGACCGGCTTCTTCACCGCCTCGCCGCGCTCGTCGACCCTGGTGTCGGTGCCCCGCCCGTCGTCCCGGACGGAGACCGCACCGTCGGCGTGCAGGGTGACGACGCACCGGCCGCCCCCGCGCGCGTCCGCCTCGTCGGCGGCGTACGCCAGCACCTCCAGCGCCAGGTGCGCCGCCCCGCCGGGTGCGAAGCGCGCCGCGTCGGCCCGGATCCCTGCCAGGTGCTCACCGTCCACGGCGGCGGCCCAGTCATGCGTGGTGTTGCTCCAGGTGCCCCTGCTGGTTCCGTCCATCCGCAGAGTATGCGTCACCGATGCCACACAGATGGAGTGGGGCCGCTCACGCGAGACGACCGAACGTTCCGAACTCACCGGTCGGACCGGATCCGGTTTCTGCGCACGCCCCCACCGTTCCCGCTCCTCGTCCGTCCGATCACCTCACCCCGTACCCGGACCGACGAGCACGACCGGGCGGACAGTTCCTGGCTTCCGAACCGGCCTCCTTCACGACCGCCGGCCCACCGGAACCGTGGTGCACGGGGACCGGCGAGATTCCGCTTGCGGACTTACCGACGTCTGTCGGATTGCCGACCTCAAGCGGGCTGCACGGTCCTTCCCTGCCTTTGGACGGGGGGTGGACCGAGTTGTCCGCCATGTTGCGCCACTGCTGGGCTGCGACGCCCTGCATGAGCCGGTCGTTCAGGAAGCCCGGGGGCCAGCAGGTCCGCTCGTTGGCCTCCGCTCCGGAGAGCGAGGCGATGACGGTCGTGTCGCTCCAGCTGAAATCCGCGTCCTGGAGCAGGGCCCCTTCGAGGTTGGCTCCTCTGAGCTCGGCCGCCGTCACACGCGCTCCGATCAGGTTCGCGTTCCTGAGGTTCGCGCCGGTGAAATCAGCTCCCCGGAGATCGGCGTCACGGAATTCGAAGCCGCTGAGATCCTGGTGCTTGAAGTCCGCGTCCCTCAGGACCTTGCCGCTGAAGTTCAGTCCCTTGATCGAATGAGCATGCGAGTCGAACCCTGGGATCACAGAGGCGATCGCCACATCCGCCCGCCAGGCCGCCACCTCTTCGGACTTCCCGATGGCCTGCTGGAGGAACATCACCGAGAGCCCGACCGCGAAACCAGCGATCAAACCGCCGCCCACCCCGGAGAGCACACTGCTCTCGGCCTGCTTCTCCCCCGTCAGGGCGGGGTGGGCTGCAAGCCGCCAGGCGAGAACCGCAAGGAAGAATCCCGCGAGAACCAGGATTCCTACCAGTATCCATTGCCAAGGGCTGATTCCAGGCATGGGAGACCACAATCTGCGCACGTCACAGTCGAGTTCCGCCGACTGCCTATCGGGGCACGACCCGCACCCGTATAGACCCCGTCTCCACCAATACCAGTCCACGCCGGGCCCCGCCACCGCAGGCCGGTCGGCTCGGCCGCCCCGGCGCCGACCGCCGGGGCGGTTCGGATGCCGCCCGAGGCGGGGCCCGCATCGGGCACTCCTCGTCGAGCACTCCTCGCCGGTGGTCGGCGTTCGCAGCCGCGAGGCATCCCCGCCACTTCCACGAGCACAAGCGTGCCGAGGGCAAGCGCCACAGCCAGGCCGTCCTCGCGCCGGTCCCGTCGACGAGTGAACGTCCCACGAGCCCTGGTCCATGACGGGAGGTACTACGAGCAAGCGCTCTTTCTCACGTCAAGGACTTGACCGCGTTCATCAGGAAGTGACCAGGCGGCGGCCGCTGATCTCGGCCGGACGGATCCGCACCCAGCGGGGCCGGTCGCCGCCCGCCCAGGGAGCCGCGCCGGGCAGGCCGTCCAGGCGCTCGACTTCCTCCGGGTCGTCCACGTAGCGGGCCCTGCCGACGGCGAGCACGCTCCAGCCCCGGCCCAGGTACTCGTCGATGCGGTCGACCTGGAAGGACACCTCCGCGCCCGGTTCCGGGGCGGTGCCGGCGCGTTCGCCGGTGCGGTAGGCGAAGGAGGCCCGGTCGACCACGTAGTTGACGGGGTAGACGGCCGGGCCCGGGCGCACCGGCAGGGCGATCCGGCCGATCCCGTGGGTGCCGACCAGCTCCCAGCACTCGCCGTCGGTCAGGCCGAGCAGCCGGGGCCGCGGGCCGGGCGCGCCCTGGCCGGGCGGGGCGTCGGCGCGGCCCTCCAGGAGTTCCTCCCGGCTGGCGCCGAGGGCGGCGGCGATCCGCACGAACCCGCCGGGGTCGAACTCGGGCCCGGCTTCGAGCAGATGGCGCAGGTACCGGGGGGCCATCGCCGCCTGGTGGGCCAGGGCGTCCTCGGTGAGGCCGAGCCGCTCCCGGCGTTCGGCGATCCGGTGGGCCACGGCGGTGGGGTCGGGATCGGAGGTCTCGTGCACGGTGGTGGCTCCTCGGCTCGCCAAGGGGGTGCCCGGACCGGTGTCCGGGCGGTGACCAGGCCGGATACATCCAAGCGTCCGACTCGCGCCAAGTCGAGGAACAGCAGGGCCCCGTGCGTGTCGACGGCCGCCGCTGGTGGCGGGAACCCCGACCTCGATCCCCCGTCCGCCGCCTGCGATCATCCCCCTGACGCGGAATCATGTCCGCTTCGTTCAACGGGGAACAACGGGGAAGAAGGAGAAACATCCGTGATCGTCGTGACGGGCGCCACCGGTACGGTCGGGTCGAAGGTCGTCGTGGGGCTGCGGGAGCGCGGCCAGGAGGTGCGGGCGCTGGTGCGCGCCGGGTCCGCAGGCCCGGCCGAGTGGGACGCCGAGGTCGAGCGGGTCGCCGCCGACTTCACCGACCCGGCGTCGCTGGACGCCGCCCTGGACGGGGCCGACACCGTCTACCTGCTGGTCGCCGTGCACCCGGAGATGGCCCGGCACGAGCAGAACGTGATCGACGCCGCCGTCCGCACCGGCCGCCGCCCGCGGATCGTGCTGCACGCCGCCGCGGGCATCGAGTACCGGCCCGAGGGCGTGCGCTTCGTCGGCGCCCACCTGGCGGGCCTGGACCACCTGAAGGCCTCCGGCCTGCCGTGGACGGTCCTCGGCCCGAACGGCTTCTACCAGAACTTCCTGGGCACGGCCCCGACCGTCAAGGCCGGCCACCTGGCCGTGCCCGGCGGCGAGGGCGCGGTGTCGTACGTGGACGCCCGGGACGTCGCGGCGGCCGCGGTCGAGGTGCTGGCGACGGAGGGCCACGAGGGCGCGGCCTACACCCTGACCGGCCCGGCCGCGCTCACCCACGGCGAGCTGGCCGAGCAGCTGGGCACCGCCGCGGGCCACCCGGTCGCGTACGCCGCGCTCACCCCCGAGGTGGCCCTGGACGGCCTGCTCAACCTGGGCTGGGACCCGTGGCGCGCGGAGGGCATGGTCGAGTTGTACGGGCTGTACGCGTCCGGTCAGGCCTCGGCGGTGACTTCGGACATCGAGAAGCTGACCGGCCGTCCCCCGCGCTCCTTCGCCGAGTTCGCCGCCGAGCACGCGGACGCCTTCCGCGCCTGATCCGGTGCCGCCCGGGGCGGGTTCGAGACAGGTTCGGGGCGGGTTCGGGACGGGTTCGGGGCGGACCACCGCCCCGCCCCGCCCGGACCCCGCCCCCGCAGTCGTCCCGGTCCGTCGACGCTGCGTCAAGCTCCCCCCGCACACGCCTTACCGTGCGCTCCGGCCGGGCGCATACTGTGCTGCGCGCGGCGAGCGCCCGGCGACAGGGCCATCCCGGACCCGGCCCGGCCGCACCGCGACGGGGAGAAGGTAGATCAGGCGTGGCAGTACTCGTGATCGTCGTCGTGGTCGTCCTGCTGTGGCTGGTGACCGGCGTGCGGGTGGTGCAGCAGTACGAGCGCGGCGTGGTGTTCCGGCTGGGCAAGGTGCGCGGCCAGGTCCGCGAGCCGGGGCTGACGCTGCTGGTGCCGGTGGTCGACAAGATGCGCAAGGTCAACGTCCAGGTGGTCACCATGCCGGTGCCCGCCCAGGAGGGCATCACCAAGGACAACGTCTCGGTGAGCGTCGACGCGGTGCTGTACTTCCGCGTGGTCGAGCCGATCCGGGCCACCGTGGACGTGCAGAACTACGGCTTCGCGATGCTGCAGGTCGCCCAGACCTCGCTGCGCTCGATCATCGGCAAGAGCGAGCTGGACGACCTGCTGTCCGGCCGGGAGAACCTCCACCACGGCCTGGAGGTCATGCTGGAGAGCCCGGCGACCGGCTGGGGCGTGCACATCGACCGGGTGGAGATCAAGGACGTCAGCCTGCCCGACTCCATGAAGCGCTCGATGGCCCGCCAGGCCGAGGCGGACCGGGAGCGCCGGGCCCGTATCATCACCGCGGACGGCGAGTTCCAGGCCGCCGCCAAGCTCGCCCAGGCGGCGAGCATGATGGCCGACACCCCGGCCGCGATGCAGCTGCGCATGCTGCAGACGGTGGTCGAGGTCGCGGCCGAGAAGAACTCGACGCTGGTGCTGCCGTTCCCGGTGGAGCTGCTGCGCTTCTTCGAGGCCTCCACCGCCCGGCTCGCCGAGGGCGCGACCGCGCCCGAACCCGCCGAGGCCCCGGCCGTCCCGCCGCAGGGCGGCGCACCCACCGTCCAGGCCGACGACAGGTGACGTCCGGCCGGCCCGGGAAGTTCCCGGGCCGGCCATAGGTCAGCCCTATGACGTCATAGATCGGAACCGCCTACACCTCCGCGCGCGCAGCCGGTTGGCTGCAAGGGTCCAGACCACTATGGCCTGTCCTCGAACTCCTGTCCGCGGGAGTCCCAGGACAGGCCGCAGGTCCGCTGCGCCCGCCCGGAGGATTCGCCCGCATGACCCGCTCGATCCGAGTCGCCATCGTCGGAGCCGGCCCCGCCGGGATCTACGCCGCCGACGCCCTGCTCAAGTCCGACGCCGCCCAGGCACCCGGCGTCTCGATCGACCTGTTCGAGCGGATGCCCGCCCCGTTCGGCCTGATCCGCTACGGCGTGGCCCCCGACCACCCGCGGATCAAGGGCATCGTCACCGCCCTGCACCAGGTCCTGGACAAGCCCCAGGTCCGGCTGTTCGGCAACGTCGACTACCCGACCGACCTCACCCTGGACGACCTGCACCGCCACTACGACGCCGTGGTCTTCTCCACCGGCGCGATGGCCGACCGCGCGCTCGACCTGCCCGGCATCGACCTGGACGGCTCCTACGGCGCCGCCGACTTCGTCTCCTGGTACGACGGCCACCCGGACGTCCCGCGCACCTGGCCGCTGGAGGCCGAGAAGGTCGCCGTCCTCGGTGTCGGCAACGTCGCCCTGGACGTCGCCCGGATCCTCGCCAAGACCGCCGACGAGCTGCTGCCCACCGAGATCCCCCCGAACGTGTACGAGGGCCTGAAGGCCAACCGCGCCGTCGAGGTCCACGTCTTCGGCCGCCGCGGCCCCGCCCAGGCCAAGTTCAGCCCGATGGAGCTGCGCGAGCTCGACCACTCGCCCACCATCGAGGTCATCGTCAACCCCGAGGACATCGAGTACGACGAGGGCTCGATAGCCGAGCGCCGCGCCGTCAAGCACGTCGACCTGGTCGCCGCGACCGTCGAGAACTGGGCGATCCGCGACGTCGGCGACCGCCCCCACCGGGTGTACCTGCACTTCTTCGAGTCCCCGGTCGAGGTCCTCGGCGAGGACGGCAAGGTCGTCGGCCTGCGCACCGAGCGCACCGAGCTGGACGGCACCGGCAACGTGCGCGGCACCGGGCGGCACACCGACTGGGACGTCCAGTCGGTCTACCGCGCCGTCGGCTACTACTCCGACGAACTGCCCAAGCTGCCCTTCGACCCGGTCTCCGGCACCGTCCCGCACCAGGCCGGCCGGGTCCTGGACGGCGACGGCTCGCACGTCCCCGCCGTGTACGTCACCGGGTGGATCAAGCGCGGCCCGGTCGGCCTGATCGGCCACACCAAGGGCGACGCCAACGAGACCGTCGCCTGCCTGCTGGAGGACCACGCCACCGGCCGGCTGCCCGGCGCCGCCGAGCCCGACCCGGCGGCCATCGAGGAGCACCTGCGCGCCCGCGGCGTCCGGTTCACCACCTGGGACGGCTGGAAGCAGCTCGACGCCCACGAGCGCGAGCTCGGCCGGGCCGAGGACCGCGAGCGCGTCAAGGTCGTCGAGCGCGAGGAAATGCTCCGCAACAGCGGGGCCTGAGTCCCGGCCTCCGGGACTGGACCGCGGGCTCCGGGCCCGCGCCCGGCGACGGGGCCCGGTTCAGGCCCGGACCACCGGCAGCAGCACCTCGTCGACGATCGCCGCCGGGTCGAGCTCCACGGCGCCTCCGCCGCACATCTTGATCCGGTACAGCATCAGCGCCGGCACCACGTCGGTGACCAGCGGGGTGACCGCCCCGGGGCGCACCTCGCCCCGGGCGGTGCCCCGGTCGAGCACCTCGGCGATCAGCGCGGTGGTGGGCTCGACCACCCGCTGCTGCACCAGCTCCAGGAAGACCCTGGCGCGCTGGTGATCGATCTCGCTCATGATCGCGCGGACGGCGGCGCCCAGTTCGCTGAACATCGCGGTGCGCAGCCCGGCCACCACCTCCAGGAGGTCCCCGCGCAGGCTGCCGGTGTCGGGGGCCGGCCGGGCCGGGGGCAGGCCGGCCCGCAGCGCGTCCATCACCAGCTCCTCCTTGGAGGACCAGCGCCGGTAGAGGGCGGCCTTGCCGGTCTGCGCGGCGGCCGCCACGCCCTCCATGGTGAGCCGGGCGTAGCCGTCGGTGGTGAGCTGCTGGAGGGTCGCCCCGTAGATCGCGCTCTCCAGCGCCTCACCGCGCCGGCGGACCGGGGCGGTCGCCGCCGCCGCGCGCACGGTGCCGCCCTGCGTGGTTCGGGCTTGAGCGGTCATGGCCGCACACCTCCAGGGGTTCCCTGTTCACCAGGCCTACGGCCAATGTTAGTGAACGAACCCGTTCCCTCCCAAGGACCCCGCACGACCGGCCGCCGGGGCGCCGCCGCACCCGGGGGCCGCAGGGGTCGGCGCAGCGGTCCGCCCGGTACGGTCGGGATACCGCCCGTTCAGGTGACTCCCGGGCGCTGCGGGCCGGGGCGCCGGAGGTGGTTCCGCTACCAACGAGGGACCACCCGCCCCACCGAAAGGCAGCCCCACCATGGCCGTCCACACCACCTTCGACCGGAGCGCGACCGGCTACAGCCTCGCCCACGCCTACAACCTGGCCAAGGCCGCCGACCTCGCCTACCAGGACGAGGCCACCATCGACCGGCAGGCCCGCGACTGGGGCTTCGACACGGTGCGCCACCACGAGACCCGCTTCACCCCGCCGTTCCCGCTCCAGGACACCCAGGCCTACACCATGGCGAGCGACCGGATGATCGTCGTCGCCTTCCGCGGCACCGAGCCCAAGGAACTGCGCGACTGGCTCACCGACTCCACCACCCCGCCCTGGCCCGGCCCCGGCGGCACCGGTTACGTCCACTACGGCTTCGCCGAGGCCCTGGAGTCCGTCTTCCCCGACGTCCGCAAGGCCGTCACCGAACTGCGCACCGGCGACCAGACCGTCTGGTTCACCGGCCACAGCCTCGGCGGTGCCCTCGCCATGCTCGCCGCCGCCCGCCTCGCCCTGGAGGAGCCCCGGCTGACGGCCGACGGCGTGTACACCTTCGGCCAGCCCCGCACCTGCGACCGGCTCCTCACCGCCGCCTACGACAAGGCGCTCAAGGGCCGCAGCCACCGCTTCGTCAACAACAACGACGTCGTCGCCCAGCTGCCGCCCGAGCCGGCCTTCACCCACATCGAGGCCCTGCACTTCATCGACTCCTCGGGCACCGTCCAGCAGGGCTCCGGCGGCCTCCTCTCCGGCGTCGTCAACCGTGCCAAGGTCCTCGGCTCGGCCGCCTTCGAGCCCACCGGCGAAGGCATCCGCGACCACTTCATGCGCAACTACCTCGCGGCCCTGGAGAAGAACCTGTGACCGGCGGCCGCTGATCCTCGACGGTGCAGGGGCCGACTCCCACCGCGGGTGTCGGCCCCTGCGACACGCCTGCGGGAGAGCCGAGTTCACCGGCCCCGCTGCTCCGTCCGCAGCTCGGCCGCGCTGCCCGTCCGGGCACGCCGCGCCCTCCTCGCGCCGGACCGGCCACGGCCGACACGCGGACGGCACGCCGTGCGGGGCGGGCCGCCCCCGGCGAGACTCGGTCGCAGGACGGCGGCGGGACGCGCCCCGGGAGCGCGAAACGGAGGCGGTCATGCCGGAGCTGCCGGACACACCCGAGCGGCAGGGCGGTGGCCCCGCCCTTCACGAGGTGCTGCTGCACCGGGGTTACCTCGGGCTGCTGCTGGTCGCGGCGCTGGTCGGGGTCCCCGTCTCGCTGGTCGCCTTCGGGTTCGCCGGCCTGGAGCACGAGCTGCAGCACTGGATCTGGGAGAGCCTGCCGGACGCCGCCGGCTTCGCGCGGGCGCCCTGGTGGTGGCCGCTGCCCGCGCTGGCGCTGGCCGGACTGCTGCTCGCCCCGGTCGTCACCCGGATGCCCGGGCGCGGCGGCCATGTGCCGGTGGACGGGCTCGGCGGGCCGCCCAGCCCGCCGCGGGACGTCCCGGGGGTGGTGCTGGCCGCGCTGGTCTGCCTGCCGCTGGGTGCGGTGCTCGGCCCGGAGGCACCGCTGATGGCGCTGGGCGGCGGCCTGGCGCTGCTCGCCGTGCGGGCGCCGGCCCGGGCCCGGAACCCGCGCGTGGTACCGGTGCTGGGTGCGGCGGGGGCCTCGGCGGCGATCTCGACCATCTTCGGCAGCCCGCTGGTGGCGGCGGTGATGATGATCGAGGCGGCCGGGCTGGGCGGCCCGCAGCTGGTGGCGCTGGTCCTGCCCTGCCTGCTCGCCAGCGGTATCGGCGCGTTGGTGTTCACCGGTTTCGGGCACTGGACCGGGCTGGCCACCGGCGCGCTGTCGCTGCCGCACGTGCCCGCGTCCGCCACACCGGACCCCGGTGACTTCCTGTGGGGCGTGCCGCTGGCCGTCGCGGTCACGGTGGTCTGTGTGGCGGGGCAGGCGCTGGGCCGGCGGGTCAAGGCGTTCACCGGCGGCACCGGCGCCCGGCGGACCGCTCTGCGCACCGTCGGCTGCGCGGTCGCGGTCGGCGGCTGCATCGCCGCCTACGCGCTGATCACCGGCCGCTCGCCGGAGGAGGCCGCGCTCTCCGGCCAGGTCACCCTGGGCGCGCTCGCGGCCGACCCGGCCGCCTGGCCGGTGGGCGCGCTGCTCGCGCTGGTGCTGTGCAAGACGCTCGGCTGGGGCATCGCGCTGGGCAGCCTGCGCGGTGGTCCGATCTTCCCCGCCGTCCTGATCGGTGCCGCCCTCGGGGTGGCCTGCGCCCCGCTGCCGGGCCTGGGCACCGCGCCGGCGCTGGCCGCCGGGCTGGCCGCCTCCTGCACGGCGGTGACCAGGCTGCCGGTCACCAGCACCGTGCTGGCCGCGATGCTACTGGGCGGGCAGGCGGCGAACGCGATGCCGCTGCTGATCGTCGCCGGGGTCACGGCCTTCCTCACCGCCGAGCTGCTGCGCGGACGGACCCGGCACACCCGGAGGACCCCGGCACCGGCACGGGTCGACCGGGCCTGACGCCCCCGTCCGGCGGGCTTGTCAACGTTCGGCGCCACCGGTACCCGTACGGGGGACGGCAGGTGAACAAACGCCGATTCCCCGGTGCCCCGCCCGCCCCGTGAGCGATAACGGAGGTGCACCTGCCCGCCCCCACCCGAGGAACCGCCCGATGCCGATCAGCAACTACGGCGTGCTCGCCGCCACCGCCGTCGACCGGCGCCGCGAGGGCGCCACCGGCACCCCGCACTACCAGATCCACCTGCGCGACGCCGCCGGCACCGACTACCGCGCGGCCGTCAACGTGCTGTCCCAGCAGGCCCCTTCGAACCTGCTCTACCTGGCGGACGAGGACTTCCGGCACCCGGTCACCGCGCTGCTCCCGGCCGCCGGCAGCGGCTGGACGGCGCTGGACTCCCGACCGGACACGGCGAGCCTGGACTTCGTCCGGGGCAAGCTCTTCGACCGCACCGCGATGCACGTCCTGCCGCCCGACCTGCCGGGCCCCGGCAACGACCTCGCCGACCTGCTGGACCGCTACGTGCAGCGCGCGATCGCCGACCGGAGCGCCGCCCTGTACGTGTTCGGCCAGCGCTTCGGGCCCGAACCCGGCGTCCCGGACAAGGTGTTCGGCTTCCTGCCTGGCAACGGCGTGCACGACGTCCACATGAACCAGGGAAACAGCGGCCAGTTCCGCAAGGACGACGGGGTGTACCAGGACGGCGGCCTGCTGATCCACCTGCCGGCCGAGAACCGCTGGACGGCGGTGTTCCTCGCCTTCCAGTCGCAGTCCTGGCACACCGACGACCGCACCGGACACGCCCTGCCGGTCTCCGTCCCGCACCCCGCCCGGGAGCCGGAGCGGAGCCCCAGCAGCCAGGCGTAGCACGGCGGTCGGGTGCCCGGGGCCGGCGGCCGGTTCACTTCGCGATCGGCGGATTGGGCCGGGTCAGCCCCCGGTCGTAGGCGAAGATCACCGCCTGCACCCGGTCCCGGGCGCCGATCTTCGACAGCACCCGGCTGACGTGGGTCTTGACGGTGGATTCGGCCAGCACCAGCCGCTGGGCGATCTCGCTGTTGGTCCAGCCCCGGGCGATGGCCACCAGGATCTCCCGCTCGCGCTCGGTCAGCGCCTCCAGCCGAGGGTCCTCCACGGGCGCCGCGCCGGCCGGGCGGACCGGCAGGTGGTGGGCGTAGGCGTCGAGCAGCCGCCGGGTGATGGCGGGGGCCACCACGGCGTCGCCCTCGGCGACGGCCTGGATCCCGGCCAGCAGTTCCTCCGGCCGCGCGTCCTTCAGCAGGAAGCCGCTGGCCCCGGCGCGCAGCGCGGCGTGGGCGTACTCGTCGAGGTCGAAGGTGGTGAGGACCAGGATGCGCGAGCGCCCGCCCCCGGCGACGATCCGGCGGGTGGCCTCGATGCCGTCCATGCCGGGCATCCGGATGTCCATCAGGACGACGTCCGGCCGCAGGTCGGCGGTGAGCCGGACGGCCTCGGTGCCGTGCGCGGCCTCGCCGACCACCTCGGTGTCGGGCTGGCTCTCCAGCAGCATCCGGAAGCCGTAGCGCTGGAGTGGCTGGTCGTCCACGATGAGGACGGTGGTCACGGGTGGCCGCCTGTCGGGTCGGGGGTGAGGTCCAGGACGGCCTCCACGGTCCATCCTGCCCCAGGGCCGGGGCCCGCCGTGACCGTCCCGGCGTACAGGGCCGCGCGTTCGCGCATCCCGGCCAGGCCGTGCCCCTCGCCGTCGGGGCGCACCGGGCGGGCGCCGCCGGGCGGGCCGCTGTCCTGGACGCGCACCCGCAGCCGGGTGGCCTCGGCGGTCAGGGTGACGTGCGCCCGGGTGTCCGGGCCGGCGTGCTTGAGGGTGTTGGTGAGCGCCTCCTGGACGATCCGGTAGGCCATCAGCTGGACGCCGCGGTCCAGTCGGTCCGGGTCGCCGCCGACGGTGTACACCACCTGGGGGCCGGCGGCGCGGATCCGGGCGCACAGCCCGTCGAGGTCGGCGATGCCGGGCTGCGGGTTGAACTCGGCCTCCTGGTCGGCCTGGTCGCGCAGCACGCCGAGCATCCGGCGCAGTTCGCCGAGCGCCTGCCGGCTGGTCTCGCCGATCAGCTGGAGGGCCTCCCGGCCGCGCTCGGGGGAGGCCTGGGCGGCGTAGGCGCCGCCGTCGGCCAGAGTGACGATGACGGACAGGTTGTGGCCGATGATGTCGTGCATCTCCCGGGCCACCCGGGTGCGTTCGGTGGCCGTGGCGAGCCGGCTGCGCTGGTCGCGCTCGATCTCCAGCCGGGCGGCGCGCTCGCGCAGCCCGGCCAGCTGGGCGCGCCGGACGCGCACCGCGATGCCCAGGGCGACGGCCGCGGTGGCGGCGCTGACCAGGAAGAACAGCGCGTCCCCGACCGGCAACCCGCCGCCGGAGACCTCGACCGCGACGAGCGCCATCGCGCCGGCCATCGCCACACAGGACCACGCCAGGTGCCGCAGCCGGCCGTGCAGCGCCAGACTGTAGAGCGCCACCAGCAGGGCGGCGTCGGCGCGCAGGCCCACGCCCAGCGACCACTGCAGCACGAACACCGCCATGATCGCCGCGAAGGCCACGGCGGGCCGCCGGCGGCGCCACAGCAGCGGCACCACCAGGCCCGCCTGGAGGGCCAGGGTGGCCGGCAGCGGCGGCCGGACCAGGTTGATCCGGTGCTCGTGCGGGCCGCCCTCGCCGCGGCCCGAGAACTCGCCGTGGCCGGGGACGAGGTCGGGCAGGCAGAACACCAGGAACGCCGCGACCACCACGGCCGCGTCCAGCACCCACGGGTGCCGGCGGTCGGCCTCGCGCAGCCGCTGGCCGATCCGGGCCAGCCGGCCGAACAGGGGGTGGCCGGACAGCGCGTCGCCGGCCGCCGACGGGCCCGCGGGGGTGGCGTGGTCGTCCTCGCTCACCGGTGGTTCTCCCTGCTGGTCGTACGAACGGAAACGGTGCGGCGCCGGTCTGCTCCGGCGCCGCACCGCGAGTGTCCCAGGCTCCGCCGGGCTCAGGCGTCCGAGCGCGTCAGCCGTACGGCGGCGCCGGCGAGCGCGAGCACCGTCCAGCCGAGGAAGACCAGCAGGCCGGCCGTCGGCGAGAGGGTGGTCGAGTCGTGGTGCAGGGCGAACATCGCCTCACCGGCGTGGCTGGGCAGGTACGGGCTGATGTGGCTCTGCCAGGAGCTGGGCAGCAGCGCGGTCAGGCCCGGGATCAGCATCAGCGAGGCGACCAGGACGGCGATGCCGCCGGCCACCGAGCGCAGCAGCGCGCCGAGGGCGACGCCGATCACGCCGACCAGGCCGAGGTAGAGCCCGGCGCCCAGCAGGCCGCGCACCACGCCGGTGTCGGAGAGGGTCATCGCCGCGCGGGTGCCGGACAGGATGCCGCTGTCCGCCGAGAAGGTGGCGAACACCCCGACGGTGCCCAGCACCAGCGCGATCACGCCGTACACCGCCGCCTTGGACCACAGCACCGGCAGGCGGCGCGGCACGGCGGCCAGGGTGGAGCGGATCATGCCGGTCGAGTACTCGCCGGCCGCGACCAGCACCCCGAGGACGCCGAGCGCCAGCTGGGCGAAGTTGGTGCCGAAGAGGGAGAGGCTGAGCGTGCTCGCGGCGGCGAAGTCACGGTCCATCGGGCGGCCGGAGGTGATCCGCGACTTGAACTGGAAGGCCGCGATCAGGCCGAAGGCGACCAGGAACAGCAGCGCCAGGCCGAGGGTGATCCAGCTGGAGCGCAGCGACCACAGCTTGGCCCACTCCGAGCGCAGCACGCGCGCGGCCGTCACCTTGTAGGCGGGGCGGTCGGGGCGCGGCTCGGCGGCCGTGGAGGACGTCTGGCTGGGGGCGATCGTGGTCATGCCGCGCTCCTCTGGGTGTCGGCGGTGGTCGTGGTGCCGTGGTACTCGACGGCGTCCCGGGTGAGGTCCATGAAGGCCTCCTCCAGGGAGACCGTCCGGGGGGTCAGCTCGAACACCGCGATGCCCTGCTCGGCGGCGGTGAGCCCGATCTCCCGGGCCGTCCGCCCGGTGACCAGCAGTTCCTCCGAGCCGGAGCGGCCGGTGATCTCCACGCCCGGTCCGGCGAGCGCGGAGCGCAGCCGGGCCGGGTCGGCGCTGGCGACCTTGACGACGTCGCCGCCGGCCTGCTGGACCAGCTCCTGCACGGTGGTGTCGGCCAGCAGCTTGCCCCGCCCGACGATGATCAGGTGGTCGGCGACCAGCGAGACCTCGCTCATCAGGTGGGAGGAGACGAAGACGGTGCGGCCCTCGGCGGCGAGCGAGGTGAGCAGGTTGCGGATCCACAGCACGCCCTCGGGGTCGAGCCCGTTGACCGGCTCGTCCAGCATCACCGTGGCCGGGTCGCCCAGCAGGGCGGCCGCGATGCCGAGCCGCTGGCCCATCCCGAGCGAGAACGCCCCGGCACGCTTGCGGGCCACCGACTGCAGGCCGGTCAGCTCGATGACCTCCTCGACCCGGCGGCGCGGGATGCCGTGGGTGTGGGCCTGGGCCATCAGGTGGTTGAAGGCGGAGCGGCCGGGGTGGATCGACTTGGCCTCCAGCAGCGCGCCCACCTCCTGCAGCGGCGCGGCATGCTCGGCGTACCGGCGGCCGTTGACGCGCACCGAGCCGCTGGTGGGCGCGTCCAGTCCGACGATCATCCGCATGGTGGTCGACTTCCCCGCCCCGTTGGGCCCGAGGAACCCGGTCACCGCCCCCGGCCGGACCGTGAAGTCCAGCCCGTCCACGGCGGTCTTCTCCCCGTACCGCTTCGTCAGCTGGTGCGCCTCGATCATCGCTCGCCCTTACGTCCAGGGGCCGGGCCGTCCCGGCCGCCCACGGTTCCACGCTAGGGGCGGGCGCGGCCGGATCCGTGGCACCGCGGACTGATCATCGGACGGCGCGTAGTACCGCGGTACCACACCGTCGCCCTACCCGCGGAAACCCGCTTTCGCCGACCGCGCCGCCTGGCCGAGGATGGTGGGATGGACGATCGGAACGTGACCCTGCGTCAGATGACCCCGGCCGAGTACCAGTCGGCCACCGAGATCCGCGAGGCCGAGACCATCCAGGAGCTGGCCAAGCTGATGCCCGAGGAGCTGGCCCGCGAGCGCGCCCGCCAGGGCACCGCCAGGTTCCTCCCGGACGGCCCGGACACCCCCGGCCACCACCTGGTGGTCGCCGAGGATGAGTCGGGCCGGACGGTCGGCAGCGCCTGGATCGGCCCCGACCCCCGCGCGGAGTCCGGCAGCTCCACCGCCGCCCGGCTCTACGACCTCCGCGTGCTGCCCGAGCACCGCCGCAGCGGCTACGGCGTCTCGGCGATGTCCATGAGCAAGACCGTGCGCGGGTGACGGCCGCCGAGCCCTGCGCGGAGTGCGGCGCGCGCGGGTGTGCCGAGCTGTTCCACGGGCTGCTGGCACTGGACCACTCCCGGGCGGAGCCGTGGGGTCCGCTGCACGGGGTGTCGGTGTCCTGCTTCCTGTTGCAGCACCCGGGCCGGTTGCCCGGGGACGGCGGGGCGGGCGCCCGGGGGCTGCTGCGGGCGTACCTGGCCGGCGGGCTGCCGGCGGTGGAGCGGCTGGTCGGGCGAGCCCGGCGGGCGAACTCGCACCGGGTGACGGGCGGGGCGGGGCATCCCGGGCCCGGGCCTACGCCGGAGCCCGAGCCGCCGACCGCGCCGCGAGGCGGGTTCGCGGTGACGATCGAGCAGGTCGCGCTGGACCGGACGTTCCCGGCCGACGGCTTCGCCGACCGGGTGCGGGACTGGGCGGCGGCCACGCTGGCGGCCTGGGGCGGCGACGGCGGGTAGCCGCCCCGGGACCGGGACGGGACCGTGCGCGTGATCGTCCGCGCCGCCCGGGCCCGCAAGACCCCGGTCGGGAACAGCATGGCCGGCGAGTAGCGGAAGACCCGCCCGGGCGGCGCCGGCCGGGCGGGCAGCGGGGAACCGGCCTGACCGAGGGGCCCGGCCGCAGCACCCCGCCCGTGACCCGTCAGTCCCCGGGGATCCGCAGCTCGCACCAGACCGCCTTGCCCGCACCCGCCGGGCGCCAGCCCCAGCGCAGCGCGAGGCGGCTCAGCAGGAACAGGCCGAGGCCGCCGTTCTCGCCCCTGCCGTCCGAGGGGCGCGGCAGCGGGGGGCACCGACTCGCGTCGCTGACCTCGATCCGCAGCCGGCCCGGGCAGCGAACCAGGATCAGCGCCCCGGGCGCGCCGGTGTGCCGGACGGCGTTGCCGACCAGCTCGGAGACCAGCAGGACGGCGTCGGCCACCACCAGGGGATCGGCCACGTCGGCCAGGAAGGCGGCGGTGCAGGACCGCGCCTCGGCGACGGCCCCCGGCCGGGTGGACAACGGCAGGCGGCGGGCCCACGGCTGCACCGAGGAGCATGACCGCGCGGACGCCAGGCCGCCGCCCATCCGACCGCACCTCCCTCGTCGCTGTCGTGCCCGGTCACCACCGGAACCCGCCACCCGGCCTCCGTCCGCGGTCGAGCCGGGGGCTCAGGGACCCACGCTCAGAGCCCGGTCCTCAACACCCGCGGCTCAGTGCCCGAACAGGTGCCGACCGCGCCGCCGTTGCGGCTCGAGCGGGATGCCGGCGGCCCGGCCGCCCTGCTCGGCCGCGCGCTCCTCCGGGCTCACCGGCGGGGCGCCCCGGGCCTCCAGCGGCGGCGTCGGCTCGACCGGCGCGGTCGGCTCCACCCGCCGGTCCCCGACGTATCCGGCGGTCCGCACCGGGCGCCGGGAGGCGCGCCGGGACGGCCTCATCATGGCGAGTCCCAGGCAGAAGACCAGGGCGAGGGCGAGGCCCGCGAGGAAGATCCCGAGGCTGTCGAGCTTCACGAGATCGTTGCCGAGGATCGTCACCTGGTACTCCGGCCCGCCGCCGAGGTTGTCGGCGATCAGCAGCCCGGTGAAGGCGCCGGAGGCCGCCAGCAGCAGAAGTCCTAGCAGCAGCATGGGGGTTCCCCTTCCGTCCCGTTCTCGGCCCCCCGCTACCAGGCCGCGCCTACCCGGCGGATCCCGTCCGTAACGTTCCGGCGGGGGCGGGTGGCCGAGCGGCGCTACTCGACCTGGACGGCGATCAGGCAGGTGTCGTCGTCGGTGTCGGCGGGGCTGAGGTCGAGCAGCCGGTCCAGGTAGCGCTCCAGGTCCGGGCCGGGCGCCCCGGCGGTCCGGATCAGCTGGTCGACGGACTCCTCCACCGGGCGGTCCCGCCGCTCGACCAGGCCGTCGGTGTAGAGCAGCAGCACGTCGCCGGAGGACAGTCGGGCGGTGTGCTCCTCGTACCGGGCGTCGTCCAGGGCGCCGAGCAGCACGCCGTGCGGCAACGGCAGCACCTCGGCGCCGCCCGGTCCGATCAGGATCGGCGGCAGGTGGCCGGCCCGCGCCCAGCGCAGCCCGCCGCCGACCGGGTCGAGCAGCACGCACACGGCGGTGGCGGTGACCTGCCCCGGTTCGCGCAGGGCGACGGTGTTGGCCCACTCCAGCAGCCGGGCCGGGCCCGCGCCGGTGACGGCCAGGCCGCGCAGGGCGTGACGCAGCGCGACCATGCCGGTGGCCGCGCCGACGCCGTGCCCGGCGACGTCGCCGACGGCGAGCAGCACGCGCTTGCCGGGCAGCGGCAGCACGTCGTACCAGTCGCCGCCGACCCGGTGGCGTTCGGCGGCCGGACGGTAGCGCACGGCCGCCCGCAGGCCGGTCACCCCGAGCGGGGGCGGGGCGGCGGGCAGGATGGCCTGCTGGAGCCGCAGGGCCAGCTGGGCGCTCTCGGCCGTCTCCTGTTCGCTGTCGGCCAGTCGCGCCCGGGTGGCGCCGAGCGCGACCTCGGTGCGGTGCTGGGCGGAGACGTCGTGGTAGGCGCCGCGCACCGCGATGAGCCGGCCCTCGTCGTCGAGGACGGGTTCGGCGATGACCCGGGTGTAGCGGTAGCCGCCGTCCGGGCGGGCCAGCCGGACCACCGCGGAGGAGGTGCGCCGGTGGTGCCGGACGGTGTCGACCAGGCGGCGCACGGCGGATTCGTCGTCCGGGTGGACGTGCCGGTCGAGGCGGCCCAGCGGGACGGGCGGCGCGGCGCCGGGCAGGCCGAAGAGTTCCCGCAGGCCGTCGCTCCAGCGGATCCGGTCGGAGTCGGCGCGCTCCTCGAAGCCGGCGACCCGGGCCAGCCGCTGGGCCTGGCGCAGCAGCGCCGTCTGCTCGTCCTCGGCGGTCCGATCCTCCTCCTGCCAGCCGACCAGGAGCCGCCCGCCGAGCGGGGCGATCGCCAGCCGTACGGTGGCGGGCCGGGCGAGCCGGCCGTCCTGGAAGGCCAGCCGCACCGGCTCGCCCGGCTGGGGGACACCGGTGCGGTGCGCGCGCAGGAGCCGGGCGAACAGGCCGGTGGCGCCGGCGACCGGGTAGGCCTCCAGGAGGGAGCCGCCCTCCAGCGCGTCCCGGGGGCGGCCGAGCGGGTCGCGGAACTCGGCGTTGACCCGCCGGATCGTGAAGTCGGTGACCTGCCCGGTGCGGATCACCGGTTCCAGCAGGAGCGCGGGGGTGAGCAGTCCTTCCAGCAGGACGTCGGCCTCGTCGGGCGCCGGGGGCTCGCCGACCGGGCCGAGGAGGGTCGCGCAGAGTTCGGCCAGCGCGCGCAGCTGGTGGCGCTCGGACGGGCTGAGCGCGGGGGCGGGCCCGGTCCAGAGCACCTCCAGGGCGCCCTGGCGCCGACCCCGGTCCAGCAGCGGCAGGACCGCCCGGGCCGCCCCGGCGGCCACCGACGGCCCCCGGGCGGCCGGGTCGTCCGGGTCGTCCGGCCACAGTTCCGCCGCGCCGACGACGACCTGCTGGGCCGGGGTGGCGATGCCCGGCGGCACCCGGCTCCAGGCCGTGGCCTCTGCGGCGGCGAGGCCGCTGTGCGCGGCGAGGGCGAGCGCGCCGCCCGGCAGGCACTGCCAGACGGCGAGGGCCTGGACGCCCATCGAGGCCTCCAGTTGCTCCAGCAGGCTGTCGGCGGCCCGCTGGAGGTCGTGGTCGGCGGCGACGGGGGCGGGCCCGCCGGCCGACGGCCCGGCGTGCGGCGGGGCCGGGTCGGCCGGCGCCGGGTCGGGGTCCGGGTCCGGGTCCGGGTCCGGCTGGACGGGCACCGGCCCGGGCAGGCCGACGATGTCGCTGGCCAGGGCGGCCACCGGGACGCCGGCCTCGCGCGCCAGCCGGGTCAGCCGAGCGGCCGCCTCGGCGGGCAGGACGCCGAGGCGCTCGGTCAGGACGCCGGTGGCCAGGTCGACGACGGCTCCGGCCCGGGCCTCGGCCCGCAGCCGCTCGACGGTGTCCTGCAGCCGGCGGACGGTCGCCGCGAGGGCCGCTGCCGTTTCGTCCCCGGTCTGCCGCTCCGCGGTCATGACGGGTCCGGGCCGGTGGTCATGTCCCGTCCAGCCAGTCGCGCACCCGGTCGAGCAGCCGGCCGGTGTCGACGGGCTTGGTGACGTGGTCGTCGGCGCCCGCCGCCAGGCTCTTGTCCTTGTCGCCGGGCATGGCCTTGGCGGTGACGGCGATGACCGGCAGGCGTGCGAAGCGTTCGTCGGCGCGGATGGCGGCGATCGCGGCGTAGCCGTCGAGGCCGGGCATCATCACGTCCATCAGGACGAGGTCGGTCTCGGGGTGGGCGCGCAGCAGGTCGAGCCCGCTCGCGCCGTCGGGCGCGTGCAGCACGGTCAGTCCGCTCTCCTCCAGGGCGGAGGCCAGCGCGAAGACGTTGCGCACGTCGTCGTCGACGATCAGGACGGTGCGCCCGGCCAGCCGTCGGTCCGCGGGGGCGGCGGCCCCGGGGCCGGGGGCGCCCGGTCGGCGCTCCGGTGCGCCGTCCTCCTCCGGACGTTCGGGTTCGGTGAGCGGCAGGTGGAACGAGAAGCGGCTGCCCTGCCCGGCGGTGGAGCTGACGGTGAGGGCACCGCCGAGCAGCCGGGCGAGCTCCCGGCTGATCGACAGGCCGAGGCCGGTGCCGCCGTAGCGGCGGCCGGTGGTGCCGTCGGCCTGCTGGAAGGCGCCGAAGATGGTGTCCAGCTGGGCGGGGTCGATGCCGATGCCGGTGTCCTCGATGTGGAAGGCCACCGCGGCCTCCGCCCGGCCGAGTTCGGGCGGCAGCCGCGGCCCCTCGACGCGCTGGATCCGCAGCTCCACCCGGCCGCTGTCGGTGAACTTGACGGCGTTGGAGAGCAGGTTGCGCAGCACCTGGCGCAACCTGGCCTGGTCGGTCACGAGTTCGTCCGGCACGGCCCGGTCGACGGTGACCTCGAAACCGAGGCCCTTCTGGTCGGCGAGCGGCCGGAACCCGGACTCGACGTACTCCAACAGCTCGCGCACGGCGAAGGGTTCGGGGGTCAGCTCCATCTTTCCCGCCTCGATCTTGGACAGGTCGAGGATGTCGTTGATCAGCTGGAGCAGGTCGGTGCCGGCCGAGTGGATGACGCCCGCGTACTCGACCTGTTTGGCGGTGAGGTTGCCGGCGGCGTTCTGGGCCAGCAGCTGGGCGAGGATCAGCAGGCTGTTCAGCGGGGTCCGCAGTTCGTGGCTCATGTTGGCCAGGAACTCCGACTTGTACATCGAGGTGAGGCTCAACTGCCGGGCCCGTTCCTCCAGTTCCTGGCGGGCCTGCTCGATCTCCAGGTTCTTCGCCTCGATGTCGCGGTTGCGCTGGGCGAGCAGCGCGGCCTGCTCCTCCAGTTCGGCGTTGGAGCGCCGAAGCTCCTCCTGCCCGGCCTGCAACTCCTCGGACCGGGCCCGGAGTTCGCCGGTGAGCCGCTGGGACTCGCCGAGCAGTTCGTCGGTGCGCGCGTTGGCCAGCAGGTTGCCGATGTTGACGCCGCAGGCCTCGGCGAACTGCGCCAGGAAGTCCAGGTGGACCTCGGTGAAGGGGTGGACGGAGGCGAACTCCAGCACACCGAGCAGCCATTCCTCCAGGGCGATGGGCAGCAGGACGAGCGAGCGGGCGTCGGCGGCGCCGGCCCCGGAGGATATGACGGCGTAGCCGGGCGGCAGCTCGTCCACGGTGATGATCCGCCGGCTGCGCGCCGCCTGGCCCACCAGCGACTCGCCCAACTTCACCCGCTGATCCGCGAGTTCGCTGCGAGCGCGGCCGTAGGCGCTGATCCGGGCCAGTTCGGTGCCGCCCTCGGTCTCCTCCGCCAGGAAGAAGGCCCCGTACTGGGCGCCGACCAACGGGGTCAGCTCGTCGGTGATCATCTCGGCGACGGCCGTGATGTCCCGGCGGCTCTGGACGGCGGCGGAGAAGCGGGCCAGGTTGGTCTTCAGCCAGTCCTGCTCCTGGTTGGCCTGGATGGTCTCGCGCAGGGACTCCACCATGTCGTTGATGTTGTCCTTGAGTTCGGCGACCTCGCCGGAGGCGTCCACGCTGATCGAGCGGGTGAGGTCGCCGGCCGCGACGGCGCTGGTGACCTCGGCGATCGCCCGGACCTGCCGGGTGAGGTTGCCGGCCAGCTCGTTGACGGTCTCGGTGAGCCGCTTCCACGTCCCGGAGACCCCTTCCACCTCGGCCTGACCGCCGAGCCGCCCCTCGGTGCCGACCTCCCGGGCCACCCTGGTCACCTCGGCGGCGAAGGAACTCAGTTGCTCCACCATGGTGTTGACGGTGGTCTTCAGCTCCAGGATCTCGCCGCGCGCGTCCACGTCGATCTTGCGGGTGAGGTCCCCCCCGGCGACGGCCGTGGTCACCTGGGCGATGTTGCGCACCTGGCTGGTCAGGTTGTGCGCCATGAAGTTGACGCTGTCGGTGAGGTCCTTCCACGTCCCGGCGACGTTCGGCAGCCGGGCCTGGCCGCCCAGGATGCCTTCGGTGCCGACCTCGCGGGCCACTCGCGTCACCTCGTCGGCGAACACCGACAGGGTGTCCACCATGGTGTTGATCGCGGCCGCGAGCGCCGCGACCTCGCCCTTGGCCTCCACCGTGATCTTCTTGGAGAGGTCCCCGCGCGCCACCGCGGTCGCCACCTCGGACATCGAACGGACCTGCCCGGTGAGGTTGGAGGCCATCACGTTGACGTTGTCGGTGAGGTCCTTCCAGGTGCCCGAGACGCCCCGCACGGTGGCCTGCCCGCCCAGGTTCCCGGCCGTGCCGACCTCGCCCGCCACCCTGGTCACCTCGTCGGCGAAGGCGGAGAGCTGGTCGACCATCGTGTTGAGGGTCTCCTTGAGGTCCAGGATCTCGCCGCGCGCGTCCACCCGGATCTTCTGGGTGAGGTCGCCCCCGGCGACAGCGGTGGCCACCCGCGCGATCGCCCGGACCTGGCCGGTCAGGTTGCCGGCCATCGCGTTGACGGAGTCGGTGAGGTCCTTCCACGTCCCGGTGGCGTCCGGCGCTTGGGCCTGCCCGCCGAGCCGGCCCTCGGTGCCGACCTCGCGGGCCACCCTGGTCAGCTCGGAGGTGACCCGGGCCAGCTGTTCGGACATCCCGTTGAAGACCGTGGCGATCTCCCCCAGCACACCCGGCCGGTCCGGGTCCAGCCGGGTGCGGAAGTCGCCGTCGCGAACCGCCGTGAGCCCGGCGAGCAGTTGCCTCAGCGACTGTTCGGCAAGCCCGTTCACAGGGTGCTCGTCCATCGGTCCACCGTCCGGATCGCACGGCCGGGTGCTTCCAGGGCACCACGCCGGCCCGGGGCGGCGGGGCCACCGCCCTGCTCCCACTGTGCCACCGGAGGCCGGGGGCGTCAGCCGGTGCCGGCCCGCCCCGGATCGGCGTGCCCGGGATCAGGGGGGAGCGGCGAGCCCCCGGACCATCCGCAGCTCGGCGGCGGTCCGCAGCGGGTCGTCCGTGTCCACGGCGATCCCGGCGAAGGGCGCGGGCGGGCGCAGCCGCACGCACAGCACGGCGTGCCGGTGCCCGCGCAGCGCGACGAAGTCGCGTCCGTCCTTGTGCCGCCACACGCCCAGGCAGAGTGCGCCGGGGACGGCCAGCCCGGTGTCCCGCAGTCCGCGCAGCGCCCGCCAGCGGTCCGGCTGGACCTCCACCGCCGTGACGGCCTCCAGCGGCGCCCGGACCTCCCGGCGGCGGGCCACCAGGCGTTCCCACCACGCCAGCCGGACGACCAGGTCGCCACCGTCGACCAGCAAGCTGGCCATGCTCCGCTCCCTTCCGCCCCCACGCTTCCGCTCCCGCACGCTTCCGGCCCGGTCAGCCGGGGACGGTGTCCCGCACCCGGAAGGCGTCAGTGGCGCCGGTGAGTTCGAGCATCCGCAGCACCAGTGGCCGGGGCCGGGCCAGTTCGATCCGGCTGCCGTCGGCCGCCGCCCGGGCCCGGGCGTGGAGCAGCGCGTTGAGCCCGGTCGAGTCGCAGAACTCCAGCCCGGCGCAGTCGATCACGACGACGGTGGCGGGCTCGGCCAGGGCCGGTTCGAGGACGGCGTTCAACTCGGCGACCGAGTCGAGGTCGAGTTCGCCGTACAGGGCGATCACGGTGCCCCCGGCCCACGGCGAGGCGTGCGCCAGGAGGACCCCGGGCTCGCCGAGGCGCTCGGAGACCGGGCCCCGGCCCTTCGGCTGCCGGCCCACCATGGCGCTCCTCCTCGTGGTCCTTCGCCCGACGCTGGTCTCCCCCGACGGCCCCCGCAGCGCGCCTGTCCACTGCGGCGCCCGGGAAACACCGGACGGCGATGTCGACCGTTCCGGTCGGCCGGAGCGGTCAGCGGCCGGAAGCGGTTCGGTCCAGCGGGGACGGCACCTCCAGCCAGACCAGCTTGCCGCCGTCCTCGGGCACCGACCCCCAGGCCCGGGCCAGCCGGTCCACCACCCGCAGCCCGTGACCGCCCGGCCGGGCGGGGTCCGCGGACAGCCGCAGCCTCGGCGGCACCGGGCTGGCGTCCGCGACCTCCACCCGCAGCCGGGCGCCGTCCCAGTCCATCCGCAGCTCCCGCGGGCCGCCCGGCGCGTGCAGACACGCGTTGGTGACCAGCTCCGACACCATCAGCAGGACGTCCTCCGTCACCGCCAGCTGCTCCTCGTCGACGGCGGGCATCCACCCCCAGGACCGCAGCGCCGCCCGGCTGAACTCCCGGCTGCGCTGCACCGCGCCCTCGCTGCCCGCGAACGCCAGCCGCCTGGCCCGTCCCGGGCCCGGCGCGGGGGCACCGTCCGGCGGGAACACCGCGCGGCCCCTCACTCCCGGCCGGGTGCGGGGGGCTCGGCGACGGCCCCCGGTGCGGGGCCGGGATCGGGGCCAGGGTCGGGGTCGCGGTCGGCCCGGATCCGCAGCACGGTGTCGGCACCGGTGACCTCGAACAGCCGGGCCACGATGGGGCGCGGCCGAGCGACCTCCAGGGTCCGCCCGGCCGCCTCCGCGTCGATCCGGGCCCGCAGCAGGATGTTCAGCCCGGTGGAGTCGCAGAACCGCAGCTCGGCCAGGTCGACCACGATCCGGCGGACCCCGTCCCGCAGCGGCCGGGCCAGTACGGTGCGCAGCACGTCCGCCGAGTCGTGGTCCAGCTCCCCGGCCACCGTGACGATCCGCTCCGACGCCCGGTCCTCGGCCGCCACGTGCAGGCCCGTGCTCCACTGCTCGCCCTCGCTGGGGACCTCGGTTGGCCCTGGCATCGCGCGCTCCCGGTCCGGTCGGTACGGCAGGGCTGCCGTACCGACCATCATGCCGCGCGGCGGCCGGGACCGCCCGGACGGCCCTCGGAACCACCCGGACGGCCGCCCGCCGGAATCCCGCGCCGAGGTGTACGAGCCCCGCGGCCGGAGAGACGCTGGGGGCAGGACTTCCGTCCGAGAGGCTTCCGGAGGCGCAGGCCGAGGAAGCGGGAGGCGAGCCCCATGAGCGACCAGGACCCGACCCGCGACCGGGCCGCGCCCAAGGACCGGTCGGTACCGCACGAGACCCCCGGCTGAGCCCGCCGTGTCGCGACCCGCAGCGCGCGCCCTGACCGCGCCCCGCCGACCGCGGGGGGCCGGCCCATGGGCGTGAACGGCCCCGGACCGGGCCGACGCCCCCGGCCGCTCGGCAGCCGCCCGCCCCGGGTGGCCCTGCGCCGGGCCCGTCCGGCCGCGCCCCCTGAGCGCGTCCCGGCCGGGCTGCGCACCGCCGCCGGGTACATCTGGCGGCTGGGGCTGCTCGGGGTGGCCGCCTACCTGGCCGTCCAGGTTCTCGGCCAGCTGGAGGTGCCGGTGATCGCGCTGTTCGTGGCGCTGGTGATCACCTCGGTGCTGCGCCCTCTGGTCGACCTGCTCGCCCGGGCACTGCCCCGCTCGCTGGCCGTGCTGGTGGCCTTCGTGTGCGCGGTCGCGCTGGTCGGCGGGGTCCTGGCGCTGGTCGGCACGAACGTCGCCGACCAGTGGACCCAGATCGGCGACGAACTGCGCGGCGGCCTCGGGCGGATCGACCACTGGCTCACCCGCGCCCCCTTCCACCTGCGGCCCGGCACCGTCACGGACCTGCGGGCGAAGCTCGGCTCGTTCGTCTCGGCGCACCGCTCGGCGCTGCTGACCACGGCGCTCAGCGGGGCCGGCCGGGCCGTCGAGCTGGTCACCGGCCTGGCCCTCGCGGTGTTCTGCTCAGTGTTCTTCCTGCACTCCGGCGAGCGGATGTGGGCCTGGGCGCAGCACCAGCTCCCGTCCCGGGCCCGCCCCGCCTGGAGCCGGGCCGGCCAGGCCGCCTGGCAGACCTTCGCGGGCTACACCCGCGGGGTGCTGATCGTGGCGGCGACCAACGCGGTGCTGGTCGGCATCGCGCTGGCCGTCCTACGGGTGCCGCTGGTGCTGCCGCTGATGGTGCTGGAGTTCGTCGCCGCGCTGGTGCCGCTGATCGGCTCCCCGATCGCCCTGGCGGTCGCCGCGCTGGTGGCGCTCGCGGCGCGCGGGCCGGTGGTGGCGCTGCTGGTGCTGGCCCTGATCGTGGTGATCGGCCAGATCGAGGGGCATCTGCTGCATCCGCTGGTGCTGGGCTGGTCGGTGCGCATCCACCCGGTGGCGGTGGCCCTGTCGGTGATCGGCGGCGCCGTACTGGCCGGAGTGCTGGGCGCGGTGGTCGCGGTGCCCGTGGTGTCGGTGGCCTGGGCGGTGCTCAACGCACTGCGGGACCGCCGCGACGAACTGCGGGACCACCGCGCGCGGGGGCACCCGGGCTCCGGGCGCGATGCCCCGGCGGTGGGCGACCACCCGCGCCGCTCCCCGCGCGACCGCTGACGCCCGGAGCAGGGCCGGGCAGGGTCGAGAAGGCCACCGCCTAGGCTGGCCGCACGCCGTCGCACGGCGAGACACACGGGGAGAGGGGAACGTCCATGCGGACGGACGGACTGGTGGAGATCACTTCCGAGGACGAACTGCGCGAGCTGCTCGGTGCGCCGACCCCGCGGGACGCGGCCAAGGTGCGGACCTCCCTGCACGAGCACGACCGCGCTTGGCTGGCCGCCTCGCCGTTCTGCGTGGTCTCCACGGCGGCGGCGGACGGCAGCTGCGACGCCTCCCCGAAGGGCGACCCGGCCGGCTTCACCCTCGTCCTGGACGACACCACGATCGTGGTGCCCGAGCGCCCCGGCAACCGGCGCACCGACGGCTTCCGCAACGTCCTGGGCAACCCCCACGTCGGCCTGCTGTACGTGATCCCCGGCCGCGGCGACACCCTGCGGATCAACGGCCGGGCCCGCCTGCTGCGCGACGCGCCGTTCTTCGACCGGCTGGTGGTCAACGGCCACCGGCCGCCGGTGGCGCTGCTGGTCGAGATCGAGGAGGTGTTCCACCACTGCTCCAAGTCCTTCCTGCGCTCGGCGCTCTGGAAGCCGGAGTCCTGGGCCCCGGAGGCGGCGCCGTCCCGGGCGCGCATCGCCAAGAGCCTGGAGCGGCCGGACGAGGACCTGGCGGACCTCGAGCAGTACTACGGCCCGCGGTACGGCGCCCGGCTCTACGGGTGAGCCGGGGGCGCCGGGGGCGCCGGGGCGGCCCCACGACGGCGGGGTGACACTGGTCGGGGGTCCGGAGGCGCGGCAGCCCGCTCCGACCCCCCGCCCCGCCGTCCGCCCCGCCGTCCGCCCCGCCATCCGCCCTGTCCGAGGAGACCCGCCATGGCCGACCACTCCCCCGCCCACCTGCTCGCCGCCATCGAGCTCGGCGCTTCCGCCCGGGCTCACGGCAACCACCCGTTCGGCGCGCTGCTCACCGGTCCGGACGGGGACGTCCTGCTCACCGCCGAGAACACCGTGCTGACCGACCACGACGTCACCGCCCACGCGGAGATCAACCTGGTCCGCGAGGCCTCCCGCACCCTGGCCCCGCACCAGCTCGCCGAGGCCACCCTCTACTCCAGCACCGAGCCCTGCGCGATGTGCGCCGGGGCGATCTACTGGAGCGGCATCCGGCGGGTCGTCTACGCCCTCGCCGCGCCCGAACTGAACGCCATCGCGGGCGTCGACCCGGACGAGCCGGTCCTCGACCTGCCCTGCCGCGCGGTCTTCGCGGCCGGCGGCAACACCGTGGAGGTGTCCGGTCCGTACCTCTTCGAGGAGGCTTCGGCCGTGCACGTCGGCTACTGGGGGTAGCGGAGCACCCCGGTTGCTCCGACCGGGTGCTCCGGGCTCGGCCCCGGCGGAGGATCGGGATGCCCTGCCCGGCCGGGCCGGGCGTTTCGCACTAGGTTGCCCGCTATGGACGGAAACCAGGCTCACGGCCGGCGGGTGCCCGCGAACCGGCCGGAGCGCGCCGTACGGGCCGTGGACGGGCGGCTCCCGCTGACCGAGGCGGGCAGGCTGCTACTCCGCAAGGCGTTCCCCGACCACTGGTCGTTCCTGCTCGGCGAACTGGCCCTGTACAGCTTCGTCCTCCTGCTGCTGACCGGGGTGTTCCTCACCTTCTTCTTCAACCCGAGCATGGGCGACGTCGACTACCAGGGCCCCTACCTGCCGCTGCGCGGGGTCCGGATGTCCGAGGCGTACGCCTCGACCCTGCGGATCAGCTTCGAGGTGCGCGGCGGCCTACTGGTGCGTCAGATCCACCACTGGGCGGCCCTGCTGTTCGTCGCCTCGATCTGCGCGCACCTGCTGCGGGTGTTCTTCACCGGCGCCTTCCGCCGCCCGCGCGAGCTGAACTGGGTGATCGGGGTGACCCTGCTGACCCTCGCCCTGCTGGAGGGGTTCTCCGGCTACTCGCTGCCGGACGACACCCTGTCCGGCACCGGGCTCCGGATCGCCGAGGGCGTCCTGCTCTCGGTGCCGCTCGTCGGCAGCTACCTCACCTTCTTCGCCTTCGGCGGCGAGTTCCCCGGGCACGCGATCATCCCGCGGCTGTTCACCGTGCACATCCTGCTGGTGCCCGGTCTGCTGCTGGCGCTGATCGGGGCGCACCTGACCCTGGTGGTGGTGCTCAAGCACACCCAGTGGGCGGCGCCCGGCCGGACCAACCGGAACGTGGTGGGGCTCCCCTTCTTCCCCCAGTTCCTGGCCCGCACCACCGGCCTGGCCTTCACCGTCGGCGGCATCCTGGCGCTGTCCGCGCTGGCCGCGGAGATCAACCCGATCTGGCGCTACAGCGCCTACCGGCCCGACGTCGCCGGGGCGGGCGCCCAACCCGACTGGTACATCGGATTCATCGAGGGGGCACTGCGGCTGATGCCTGCGGCCGAGACCGGGGTGCTCGGGCACACCGTCTCCTGGAACGCCTTCCTGCCCGCCCTGGTGGTGCCGGGCCTGCTGTTCGGGGCGTTGTACGCCTACCCCTTCGTGGAGCGCTGGCTCACCCCGGGCGGCGGCGAGCACCACCTGTGCGACCGGCCGCGCAACAAGCCCGTCCGCACCGCGCTCGGGGCCGCCGGGGTCACCTGGTACACCGTGCTGCTGATCGCCGGCGGCAACGACGTGGTCGCGTACGTCTTCGGCGTCTCCGTCAACTCCCTGACCTGGGTGCTGCGGGCGGCGTTCTTCCTGGCGCCGGCGCTCGCGTTCCTGCTCACCCGGTGGCTCTGCCTCGCCCTGCAGGCCAGGGACCGCTCCCGGCTGCTGGAGGGCGACCCGACCGGGCGGATCGACCAGTCGATCGAGGGCGGCTTCGACGGGCACCACCGGCCGGTGCCGGCCGCCGAGCGGTACGCGCTGCTGGTGCGCGACGCCCCGCGACCGGACGAGCCGCGGCCCGGGGCGCCGCGCACCGAACGGGCCCGGGCCGCGCTCGGCTCCTGGTACCACGGCGACCGGGTCGAGCTGCCCGCCACCGAGCAGGAGGCCCGCGCCGTCGCGGCCGTCCTCACCGCGCCGGAGCACCCCGCACCGCCGGCGACCGACCGGCCCGCGCTCCCGGAGCGGCGCGGGCCGGTGAGCCGGCTGTTCCGCCGGCTCAGGCCCCGCCGTCGCCGCGGTCGTGGTACTGGAAGATGAAGCCGAACACGGCGAAGCCGAGCAGCACCGCCCCGCAGACGATCAGCCAGCGGGCGAACACCAGGCCCAGCGCGAAGACCACCAGGCCCGCCGCGGTGAGCACCGGGTAGCCGCTGCGGGCCGGGAAGAAGCCCACCTGCCCGGCGGACTCCACGATCTCGGCCTCCTTGCGGTCCTGCGGCCGCCCGCCGCCGCGCCGCTGGTGCTGGACGAACCAGAACAACGCGACCAGCCCCGACATCAGGAACGCCACCGTCAGGATCGCCTTGCCGGCAGGCTCGTGCGCCCAGAGGCCGTAGACCAGCCCGACCACCGCGAAGAACACCGTCATGACGGCGAACAGCCACCCCTCGGCCTTCATCCCGCCTCCCCCCGTCCGCTCCGGCCGACCTGCGGCTGTCCGGCGCCGCTCGGCGAGTCCTCCGGCGGCACCTCCGGGTGGTGCAGGTCGAAGGCCGGCGACTCGGAGCGGATCCGGGGCAGCACCAGGAAGTTGTGGTGCGGCGGCGGACAGGACGTGGCCCACTCGAGGGAGCGGCCCCAGCCCCACGGGTCGTCCTGGTCGACCCGGGTGCCGTGCCGGGTGGTGATCCAGACGTTGTAGAAGAACGGCAGGTTGGAGACGCCGAGCAGGAAGGCGCCGATCGAGGCGACCACGTTGAGCGTGGTGAAGCCGTCCACCGCCAGGTACGTCGCGTAGCGCCGGGGCATCCCCTGGGCGCCCAGCCAGTGCATCACCAGGAAGGTGGTCTGGAACCCGACGAACAGGATCCAGAACTGCACCTTCCCGAGCCGCTCGTCGAGCATCTTCCCGGTGATCTTCGGCCACCAGAAGTAGAAGCCCCCGAAGGTCGCGAACACGACCGTCCCGAACAGGACGTAGTGCAGGTGGGCCACCACGAAGTAGCTGTCGGTGACGTGGAAGTCGATCGGCGGCGCGGCCAGCAGCACCCCGCTCAGTCCGCCGAACAGGAAGGTCACCAGGAACCCGATCGACCACAGCATCGGGGTCTCGAAGGACAGCGAGCCGTGCCACATCGTCCCGATCCAGTTGAAGAACTTCACCCCGGTGGGCACCGCGATCAGGAAGGACATCATCGAGAAGAACGGCAGCAGCACCTGCCCGGTGGCGAACATGTGGTGCGCCCACACCGACATCGACAGCGAGGTGATGGCGATGGTCGCGCCGATCATCCCGTAGTAGCCGAACAGCGGCTTGCGGCTGAAGACCGGGATGATCTCGCTGACGACGCCGAAGAACGGCAACGCCACGATGTACACCTCCGGGTGGCCGAAGAACCAGAACAGGTGCTGCCAGAGCATCGCCCCGCCGTTGGCCGGGTCGAAGACGTGGGCGCCGAACCTGCGGTCCGCCTCCAGCAGCAGCAGGGCCGCGGTCAGCACCGGGAAGGCCAGCAGCACCATGATCGAGGTGAACAGCACGGTCCAGGTGAAGACCGGCATCCGGAACAGCGTCATGCCCGGTGCGCGCAGACAGGTGATGGTGGTGATGAAGTTGACCGAGCCCAGGATCGTCCCGAGACCGGCCACCACCAGGCCGAGCGCCCACAGGTCCGGTCCCGTCCCGGGCGAGTGCTCCGGCCCGTTCAGCGGAGCGTAGGCGAACCAGCCGAACGCGGGGGCGCCGCCCGCGGTGAGGAAGCCGCTCAGCACCATCAGCCCGCCCAGCAGGAACGCCCAGTAGGTGAAGGCGTTCAGCCGGGGGAAGGCCACGTCGGGCGCGCCGATCTGCAGCGGCATGATCGCGTTGGCGAAGCCGGCGAAGGTCGGGGTGGCGAACAGCAGCAGCATGATCGTGCCGTGCATGGTGAACAGCTGGTTGTACCGCTCGTTCGACAGGAACCCGGTGTCGGGGCCCAGCAGCTGCGTCCGCATCAGCAGCGCCATCAGGCCCCCGACCAGGAAGAACCCGAAGGCCGTCGCCAGGTAGAGGTTGCCGATCACCTTGTGGTCCGTGGTGAACAGCCAGCGCAGCAGCCGGCTGCCCCGCCGCACCCGCAGCCGGACGCGCGGCGGCGGGCCGGTGCCGACGGTGGTGTCGGCGGTGGTGTCGGACGCACTCATGGGACCTCCGCAGCGGAGCCGGACGAAACCCCCGGCAGGGCCCCGTCCTCCCCCGGAACGGCCCGGCCCCGCACACCGGGAGCGACCCTAGCGGCGGCGGGCCGGTGTCACCGGGCGCCACGCGGCACCGGCGGGCGTGCGGCGCCCCGGCTGCGCCGTCGGTGTGCGGATCCGCCCGATCCGGGCACACGCTGGTGTGGGCGGACCGCCACGGGCGTGGACGGACCCGCCACCCGCACACCGAGCCGGGAGGAGCCCGTCATGGCCGCACAGATCAGCTACCGGCGGATCTACGAGGACGCCTCGCCCCAGGACGGGCAACGGGTACTGGTGGACCGCGTCTGGCCGCGCGGCATGAAGAAGACGGACGCGCACCTGGACGAATGGCTGCGCGACGTCGCCCCGTCGACCGGACTGCGCAAGTGGTACGGCCACGACCCGGAGCGCTTCACCGAGTTCCGCCGCCGCTACCTCGCCGAGCTGCGCGACGCCGAGCACCGGGAGGCCGCCGGCCACCTGCGCGAGCTGGCCGCCCACGACCCGCTCACCCTGCTCACCGCCACCAAGGACGTCGACCACAGCCAGGCGGCCGTGCTCGCCGACTGGCTGGCGAAGAAGAAGCACTGAGCGGACGGGTGACCCGACATGACGGCGATCGTCGTCCTGTTCGAACTCGAACAGGACGAAGCCCTCGGACCGGACGGCGTGGAGCCGGTGGTGCTGGCCGTGCACGCGGCGGGCGGCGACCCGGAGGTGCCCGAGGACCCGCTCCCGCGCACCCTGTGCGGCCTGGACACCGACCCGATGGAACACTCCCACTACCGGCCCGCCCGCCCGGGCGAGCCCTGGTACCCGCCAGCCCTGGCCGATCGGCGCTGCGCCGCCTGCGAGGCCGCCCTGCGGGCCCTCTGAGCTCGCAGGGGGGTCGCGCGCCCGCAAAAGTGCTGCCCGCGGGCCGGCCTCGGGTCAGCCCCGGGCGGTGAAGCGGCGCCGCCCGAGCACCACCGCTGCCGTCAGCGGCACGGTCGCCACGGCGGTCACGCCGAACAGCAGGTCGAACCGCCCCTGACCGGCCGCTCCCCCGCCGAGCGCGGTGCCCAGGGCGCTGCCGACGAACAGCGCGGCGACGAAGCAGGAGACGGCCGTCCCACGCGCCTCGGGCACCACCGAGGTGGCCCACGCTTGGAGCGTCGAGTGCAGGAAGGCCCAGCCCGCGCCGAGCAGCACGGCCACCAGCGCGTACGTCCACACCCCCGGCACCAGGGCGGCGGCGCCGTAGCCGACCAGCACCAGGGCGCCGCCGATCGCCGCCAGGCCGTGCGCCGGGACGTACCGCGTCAGGGCCTTCACGGCACGGGTGAACACCAGCGTCCCCGCGCCGTACAGGGCGGTGATCGCACCGGCCGCGGCGTCGGAGAGGCCACGGTGCTCCAGCGCCGGCGCCACGAAGGTCAGCCCGCCCAGCAGCACCGCGCCCTCGACCAGGCCGAGCAGGGCGACGAGGTACGCGAACGGGCTGCGCAGCACCGCGCCGAGCTGCCCGGCCAGGCTGCCGGCCGGGGCGCGTTCCGGCTCCACCGCGCGGCGCAGCCCGATCGCGGCCGCCGCGGCGGCTATCGCGGGCACCACGAACACCAGCCGCCAGTTCAGCCAGTTGGCGACCATCCCGGCGAACAGCGCGGCCAGTCCGTTGCCGAGCCCGAGCGCCGCCATCAGGTCGGCCAGCGCGCCCTGCCGGCGCTCCGGCGCCACCGCGTCCCCGACGAAGCTCAGCGAGGACGGCACGACGGCGCCGAACGCGAAGCCGGTGACCACCCGCAGCGCGGTGAGCACCGCCAGGTTCGGCGCGGCGGCCGAGGCCAGGCCGGCCAGTGCGGCCACCGCCAGGGCGGTACGGATCACCCGCAGCCGCCCGATCCGGTCGGAGAGCACGCCCCAGACCGGTTGTGACAGTCCGTAGGCGAGCGCGTAGCCGCCGGCCAGGGCCACCGCGGAGGACAGCGGGACGTGCAGCGCGGCCGCGACGGTGACCAGCACCGGGCCGATGGCGAAGCGGTCGAAGTTGGCGGTGAACGCGGCGGCCGTCAACGGGAACGGCACCCTGGTGTCCGGCCGGGCGGCGACCGGAGCGGCGGTGCGGGCGATCGGAGTCATGCGTCCCATCCTCGGGCCGCCGCCGGACCCTCCCCGCCCCCAGGCGCTGACGGATCATCCTGGTAGTGGGAGTAACAGCCTCCGCCGGATCGCCGGACCGTACCCTGGGCCCACCATGAACGATCGTGAAACACAGCGCCGCACGGCGCTCGGCGCCTTCCTGCGCTCCCGGCGGGAACGCCTGACCCCGGGTGACGTCGGCCTGACCGGCGGCCCCCGGCGCCGGACGCCCGGGCTGCGCCGCGAGGAGGTGGCGCTGCTGTCCGGGGTGAGCGTGTCCTGGTACTCCTGGCTGGAGCAGGGGCGCCCGATCGCCGCCTCAGGCCAGGTCCTGGACGCGCTGGCCACCACCCTGCGACTCACCTCGGCCGAGCGGCGCCACGTCTTCGAGCTGGCCGGCGAGAACGACGCCGCCCCGCGCCCGGCCGCCGACGGCTGCCCCGCGGTCGGCGACCACCTGCGGGCCACCGTCGCGGCCCTCAGCCCCACCCCGGCCTGTCTGCTGGACCGGCACTGGGACATCCTCGCCCACAACGGGAGCGAGGCCGCCATCTACGACGGACTGGACCAACTGCCCGTCCAGCGGCGCAACATGATCTGGCTCTACTTCGGCTGGCCGCCGATGCGCACCGTCCTCAAGAACTGGGAGGCCGAGTCCTGGGCGGTGCTCGCCCAGTTCCGCGCCTCCGCCGACCGCCACCCCGGCGACCCACGCTTCGCCGAGATCGTCGCGGACGTCTCGACCACCGACCCCGGCTTCCGCGCCCGCTGGGAACGCCACGACGTGGCGGGCTTCAACCCGGCGCTCAAGCGCTTCGACCACCCGCGGCTCGGGCTACTGACGTTCCGCCAGGCCAAGCTGATCGCGGCCGAGGACCCGGATCTGCACCTCGTCGTCCGCCATCCGGCGGACCCGGGCACCCGCCGGGCGATGGCGGCGGTGGCCTCCTGCCCGACCGCACCGGTCGGCGACCCGGTCGAGGCGGCGGCCGACGCCGCCGGCCCTCCCGTGGTTGCGTCGGGTCGGCGCCCGCTCCCGGCGCCGACGGGTAGCGTGCGGCCACGGGCCGCGGCGGCACCGGGCGACGGCCCCGGGAACGGGAGGCGGCCATGAGCGGGAGCGGATCGATACCGGACCTGCCCGGACCGACGCCGCACCTCCCTGGTCCGACGCCGGACCGCCCCGGAGCGACGCCGGACCTCCCGGCGGGGCCGCCCCGCCGAACGGTGCTCCGGCTCGCCATCGTGCCCCTCGCCGCGCCGTCGGCGGCGGTGCTCGCGGCCTGCGGGGGCCCGGAGCCCGCGCCGGCCCCGGGCCCGTCGGCCTCCACCCGGTCGCCCTCGCCCCGGCCCACCACCGCGCGCCCCACAGCCGCCGGCCCGGCCGACTGGGCCGCGCTGGCCAAGGACCTCGGCGGCACGGTCATCGGTCCCCAGGACGGCCGCTACCAGGACGCGAGCCGGCTCTACCAGCCGCAGTTCGACGACCTCCGACCCGCCGGGATCGTCTACCCGGCCACCGCCCAGGACGTCACCACCTGCCTGGCCTTCGCCCGCCGCCACGCCGTCCCGGTCGCGGTGCGCAGCGGCGGGCACAGCTACGCGGGCTGGTCGTCGGGCCCCGGGATGGTCCTGGACGTCGGGGCGATGGCGGGGGTCGGCGGCTCGGGCGGCACGGCCACGGTGGGGGCCGGGGCGCGGCTGATCGACGTGTACGCGGGGCTGGCGGCCGACGGCGTGACCGTCCCGGCCGGCTCCTGCCCGAGCGTCGGCGTGGCCGGGCTGACCCTGGGCGGCGGCATCGGCGTCACCTGCCGGGCGTACGGGCTGACCTGCGACAGCCTCACCGGTGCCCAGGTGGTGACGGCGGACGGGCGGATCCGGCGGGTGGACGCGGACACCGACGCCGACCTGTTCTGGGCGCTGCGCGGCGGTGGTGGCGGCAACTTCGGCGTGGTCACCTCCTTCACCTTCCGCACCCACCCGGCGGCGACCTGCGCGTACGCCTTCCTCTCCTGGCCCTGGTCCGCCGCCGGGTCGGTGGTCGCGGCCTGGCAGAGCTGGGTGGCGGGCGCCCCGGACCAGCTCTGGGCGAACCTGCACCTGGACACCTGGCCGGACGGCAGGCTGCGCCTGACCAGCACCGTCAACCTGCTCGGTCCGCAGAGCGAACTCGCCGACCTGCTCGACCGGCTGGCCGTCGCCCCGGCCACCGCCTCCCTCCACACCGCGCCGTTCCTGGACACCATGAAGGTGCTGGGCGGAGTGGCCGGCTGGTCGCAGGCGGCCGCCCACCTACCGGGCAGCCTGCCCGGCCGGAGCCCCGACGGCCGACTGACCAGGGAGTCGTACGCGGCCCGGTCCGACTTCTACACCAGGCCGATCGACGCGGCCGGGATCGCGGCGCTGGTGGCCTCCGTCGACCGGTACGCCCGGACCGCACCGGAGGGCGGGAGTGCCTCGGTCGCCTTCGACGCGCTGGGCGGCGCGGTCGGCCGGGTCGCTCCCGGGGACACCGCCTTCGTCCACCGCGGCGCGCTGTTCTCGGCCCAGTACATCGCCAACTACCCTTCTCCCGGGGCCGGTTCGGGTCCGGGCGTGGAGCAGTCCCAGGCCTGGCTGCAGGACGTCTGGAGCACCATGCGCCCGTACGCCAGCGGCGAGGCCTACCAGAACTACCCCGATCCGCGCCTGGCCGACTGGGCCCGGGCGTACTACGGCGGCAACCTCGACCGGCTGCGCGGGGTGAAGCGCGGCTACGATCCGGACGGCCTCTTCACCTTCCCCCAGGCCATCACCCCGGCCTGACGCGTGCCCGGTCCGGCCCCGACCGGGCACGTCCCGGCTCAGCCGAAGCCGTATCCGCGCGGCGCCGTCACGTCGAGGGTGTCCCGAAGCATCGCCAGTGCCGCGCCGAGCGGGCTGGAGCGGCCGCCGCTCACCGTGATGTCGCCGGCGTCGGGGCAGCCGTAGACGACCGCCTTCTCCGGGCCGGTGATCGCGTGCAGCGGGTCGCCGGGCTCGGTCCGCTCCAGGCGGACCTCGACCAGCAGCGGCCGGTCGGCGCTCGCGCTCGCCACCGCCCGCAGCCGTTGCCCCCGAGCGTCCGCAGCCACCGCCGCGGCGCCCGTCCCCGCGTCCACCGCCTCCGTACCGACCCTGACGGCGGCCGGCTCCCAGCCCCACAGCAGGGCCGCGAGCAGTCGCACCTTGGTGGCGGCGTCGGCGCCCGACAGGTCGGCCGAGGGATCAGCCTCGGCGATGCCGCGCCGCTGGGCCTCGGCGACCGCCCGGTCCAGGGGGTCGCCCGCCGCCAGACGGTCGAGCACGAAGGTGGCGGTCCCGTTGGGGCAGGCCCGGATCGTCCGGCAGCCGAGACCGCGCACGCCGGTGCGCGCCAGGTCCGCGGTCGGCAGGGCCGCACCGGTCGCCCCGGAGATCCTGATCAGGCTGCCGCCCGACCGCGCGGCCCCGGCGAGTTCGCGCCAGTGGCTCAGCAGGTGGCTCTTCGTGGCGGTGACCACGTGCACCCCGCGCCCCAGCGCCAGACAGGCTTCCTCGGCGGCCTGCTCCCGCGCCTGCGGGGAGGACGGCAGCGACTGGACGAGCACCCGCGCGCCGGTGCGGTCGAGGGTCTGCGCCAGGGAGGCCAACGGGCCCCACTCCGCCCGCGGCGGGACCGGGCCACCGCCGTGGAGTTCGACCTGCGCCGAGCCGACCCGCACCGCCGCGAGCCTCGGCCGGACGCCGTACTCCTCCGCGATGCCGTCACCGTGCGTCAGCAGCCGCTCGGCGTAGGCGCGGCCGACCGGACCGTAGCCGGAGAGGACGACGGCCGGCTCACCGGCCGGCGGGGCCGAGGGGGCGACGGTCCGGACATCTGGTGCGGGCATCCCGCGAGGATACCCGTGGCTGTCCGGGCACCAGCCGGTGGCGGCTGCTGTTCGCCCGCTTCCACGGCCGGGCCACGCCGGGCCGGCGGAACTCGCCGAGGACACCCGGGGGTCAGCGCAGCAGCACGGCCAGCAGTTCCGCGAGGGTGGGCCCGGCGTCCGCCGGGTGGCGCAGTTGCTTGCTCGCGATCACATGGTAGTGGTTGACCCGCCCGCGGCGCTCGTGGGTGAGGTAGCCGGCCGCTTCGAGATCGGCGATGATCCGCTGCACGGCCCGCTCGGTGAGCAGGCAGCGGGCGGCGATGTCCCGCACCCGGATTCCGGGATCGCGGGCGATCTGCACCAGGACGCGGGCGTGATTGGTGAGGAAGGTCCACCCAAGGCCCGCTGGCCGCTCAGTCATGGTCCCAGCCTACGGCCGGTGCCTCACGCCCCGCTGCGACTCGGAAGCCGTCCCGATTCGCCGTCCGGCGCCGTTTGCCTCCCGCGACGGCGGCAACCCGCAGGAGTATGGCCTACCTAGGAGAACCCGTACCGACCGTCCCCCAGCCCCGCCCGCGGAGCGAGCACCCGGACCGGTCCCGGCCCTGGCTGACCGTCCGCACCGGCGGTGCGAGGACGGACGAACCCTCGGGCGCGGTGCTGTTCGGCCGCGACGGCACGCTCCTCCAGAACGTCTCCCCCAACGGCGATCCCGCCATGGTCCACCCGGCGGCGGGCGTCCGGGCCGCCGTCGCCGCGCTGCGCCGGGCGGGCCTCGCGCTCGGTGTGCTGAGCAACCAGCCCGGCGTGGCCCGGGGGCTCTTCGGGCGCGGGCAGGTCGAGACGGTCCACGCCCGGGCCGAGGCGCTGCTCGGCGCGATCGACGTGTGGGCGGTGTGCCCGCACGGGACGCGCGACGGCTGCGCCTGCCGGATGCCCGCTCCCGGACTGGTGACCGCCGCCTGCGGGGCGTTGGGCCTGCCGCCCTCGCGCGTCACCGTGATCGGCTGCGAGGACACCGTGCTCGCCGCCGCGTTGACGGCCGGCGCCCACGCGATCAGGCTCCCCGGGGCGACCGGGCCGATGGCCGGCCGGTACCGGCTCTGCACGCCGACGGCCTGTCCGGCGGCCGGGAGCCCGGCCGAGGCGGCCTACCTCCTGCTGCGGCACTGACCACCGCCCGGCGCCCGCCGGCCCGGCCCCGAACTCCAGGGCCACCGAACCCTCCGACCGCCGAACCCTCCGACCGCCGAACTCCAGGACCACCGAACTCCAGGACGGAGAAGTCGAGATGCGCACCTCCCCCGAATCCCCCGAGCCCGCCGACCGGGACGCCAAGGACGCGGCGCTGGACGCCGCCCGGGCCCCCGATCCGGACGGCCCGCTCACCACCGACCAGGGCGTCCGCGTCGACGACACCGACAACTCGCTCATCGTCGGCGACCGCGGCCCCACCCTGCTGGAGGACTTCCACCTGCGGGAGAAGCTCACCCACTTCGACCACGAGCGGATCCCCGAACGGGTCGTGCACGCGCGCGGCGCAGGTGCCTACGGCTTCTTCGAACCGTACGAGTCGCTGGCCGAGTTCACCTGCGCGGACTTCCTCCAGGAGGCCGGCCGCCGCACGCCCGTCTTCGTCCGCTTCTCCACCGTGCAGGGTCCGCGCGGCTCCGCGGACACGGTGCGCGACGTCCGCGGCTTCGCCGTCAAGTTCTACACCCGGCACGGCAACTACGACCTGGTCGGCAACAACATGCCGGTGTTCTTCATCCAGGACGCGGCCAAGTTCCCGGACTTCGTCCACGCGGTGAAGATGGAGCCCGACAACGAGATCCCCACCGGCGCCTCCGCCCACGACACCTTCTGGGACTTCTGCTCGCTCCAGCCGGAGTCCACCCACATGCTGATGTGGGTGATGTCCGACCGGGCCATCCCGCGCAGCTACCGGATGATGCAGGGCTTCGGCGTGCACACCTTCCGCCTGGTGAACGCCGACGGCCGGGGCACCTTCGTGAAGTTCCACTGGAAGCCGGTGCTCGGCGTCTTCTCCCAGGTGTGGGACGAGGCCCAGCTCACCGCCGGGCGCGACCCCGACTTCCACCGCCGGGACCTGTGGGAGGCGATCGCCGCGGGCGACTTCCCCGAGTGGGAGCTGGGCGTCCAACTGATCCCCGAGGAAGACGAGTTCGCCTACCCGTTCGACCTGCTGGACCCGACCAAGCTGGTCCCCGAGGAGCTGGTGCCGGTGCGCCCGATCGGGCGGATGGTCCTGGACCGCAACCCGCAGAACTTCTTCGCCGAGACCGAGCAGGCGGCCTTCCACACCGCCAACATCGTGCCCGGCATCGACTTCACCAACGACCCGCTGCTCCAGGGCCGCAACTTCTCCTACCTGGACACCCAGTTGATCCGCCTGGGCGGCCCCAACTTCTCCCAGCTGCCGGTCAACCGCCCGCTGGCCGAGGTCCGGGTCAACCACCGGGACGGATACGGCCAGCAGGTGGTGCACCCCGGAACGAGCTACGCGCCGAACTCCGTCGGCGGCGGTTGCCCGTTCACCATGGGCGGCGGCCACCTCGCCGAGGGGGTGTTCGAGCACTACCAGGAACGCATCGACGGCGCCGCGATCCGGCGGCGCAGCCCCAGCTTCGCCGACCACTACGGCCAGGCCGCGCTGTTCTGGCGCAGCATGGCGGACTGGGAGCAGCGGCACATCACCGCCGCGTTCGCCTTCGAGCTGGGCAAGGTCGAGGACGAGGAGGTCCGACGGCGGATGGTCGGCAACCTGGTGCACGTCGATCCGGGCTTGGCCGCCGAGGTCGCCCGGCGGATCGGCGTGCCGGAGCCCGAGGCCACCCCCGACGACCGGGCCACGGCCTCGGCCGGCAACCACGTCGCCGGGCCCCGGACCTCTCCGGCGCTGAGCCTGGAGAACCTGCGCGGCCCGGGCATCCGCACCCGCAGGATCGCCGTGCTGGCCGGGCCCGGCGTGGCCGGCGACCAGGTCCGGGCCGCCCGCGAGCACCTGGGCCGGGCGGGCGCGGGCGTGGAGACGCTCGCCGCGCACGGCGGCCACGTGCTGACCCAGGACGGTGAGCACCTGTCGGTGGACCGCCCGCTGCCCACCACGGCCTCGGTGCTGTACGACGCCCTGGTGGTGCCGGACGGCAGCGACCGTACGCTGCCCGCCGATCCGGACGCCGTCACCTTCCTCGCCGAGGCACTGCGGCACGGCAAGCCGGTCGCGCTGCTGGGCTCGGGCGTGGAGCTCGCCCGGGCGGCCGGGTTCACCGCGCCGGACGAGCTGGCCGGGGTGGCGGTCGGCGCGAACGGCGCGGGCGGGGCGGACAGCGCGAACGGGGCCGACGGCCTCCGGCCCGGGCCGGAGTTCTGGACGGAGTTCGCCGCTCTGGTGGCGCAGCACCGCTTCCCGTCGCGCTGACGCCGCCTCCCGGGGCGACGAGCGCGGCGAAGGCCCGTACGGCTTCCGTACGGGCCTTCTTCCGTTCGGGCCTTCGTGCTGGGTCCGGGAACGGCCGGGAGGCGGTCAGGCGGCGGCGTCGGCCCGGGCGCTCAGGGCGGCGTCGATGCCCCGCAGGAAGTCGTCGAGGTCCCCGGGGTTGCGGGAGGTGAGCAGCCGCCAGTCGTTGGCGTCGTCGGTGACCAGCGGCTCGTCCGTCCAGGTCGCGCCCGCGTTGGCGAGGTCGGTGCGCAGCGACGGGTAGGAGGTGAGCCGCTTGCCGTAGGCCACGCCCGCCTCGGCCAGCAGCCACGGCCCGTGGCAGATGGCGGCGACGGGCCGGCCGGAGGTGGTGAAGGCGAGCACCACGGCGACCGCCTCCAGGCGGAGCCGCAGGCTGTCCGCGTTGAGGGTGCCGCCGGGGATGAGCAGCAGGTCGTACCCGGCGGGGTCGATCTCGTCGAAGGTGTGGGTCGGGCGCACGCGCTCGCCCGGGTCCCGGTCGTGGACCAGGGTGCGGATGTCGTCCCGGTGCGGGGCCGCGATGTCGACCTGGACACCGTTGTCGCGCAGGTGCCGCACCGGAACGAGCAGTTCGTCCTGTTCCACGCCGTAGTTCGTCACGATCGCCAGGACCTTGGTGGGGTGGGTCATCGCTCCTCCTGGGCAGCGTCAGCGGGCCTCGGGCGCGGCCGATCCGCACCCCGGATGCCGGCGGGTACCCGGCCTCGGCGCGGCCACACGGGCACGGCCGGGCGGTTCACCGCTCGTCGTCCCGGCCCTCGTCGCCGTGGCGGCCCCAGGCGCGGGCGTCGATGTCCATGGGCTCCTTCACCCGTGCTCACCGGGCCTCCTCAGTGGTACGGCCGGGGTCCGTCCCGGCCGAGGGCGCGCCTGCCCGCCGCGGAGCGGCGTAACCATCCCACCGGGCCCGGCCCGGTGGCCGTCCGTGGTGTCCCGGGTTTGCATGGGGTGACCGAGCCCCGAGACCCCGGAGGTCCCCGTGTACGAGATGTGGGCCGAACACGACCCGGCGGTGTCACCACCCGCAGTGGTGTGGCACGTGGTGGCGAAGGACGACGCGACGGCGTCACTGTGCGGGCGGTTCCTCGAACCCGCCCAGCGGGTCGTCCCGGCGGGCGACGGCGCGGACGCGGAGGTACCGGACCGGTACTGCGACCCGTGCCTGGTGACCGTCCGTGAGGCGCTCGCGGCCGCCGGCGGCTGACCGACCGGAGGCCGCTCCGGACCGGGCCGGCGGGGTGCCGGCGGTCCAGCCGGGTGGCCCTGACCCGGGCCAGGGCCAGGGCCAGGGCCACCCGCGCATCCGCCTACGCCCGCGGCCGACTCACGGACGCCGTCACCCGGGCCGGGCGCCGCATCGAGGCGCTGAAGCGGTTCCGGGCACTGGGCAACCTCCTCCCGAAACCGTTCACCGACTCCGCCGACCCCGGCCGGGCCCTCATCGCCCCGCGGGACGGAATGACCGGCCCCGACCGGGCCGGGGCCGAGGGTTTGACCGGGCCCGGACCGGCAAGCCGCCCGGTATGAACGCATCGGCACTGCACACCCGCCCTTGGTCCCGTCGGCTGCGCCGCGCCCTTGAGGCGCCGGCGCACTGGGACGTCCTGGACACCCCCGCCCGCCCGCTCGCCGACGCGGTCGAGGCCCTGCCGCTGGGCCCGTACCGGGACGCCCTGCACGGCGTGTGGCTGGGCCACCCGCTCCACCCGGCCCTGGTCCAGCTGCCGATCGGCTGCTGGATGTCGGCAGGCCTGCTCGACCTGGCACCCGGTCGGCGCCGCTCGGCCGACGTGCTGGTGGCGGCGGGCCTACTGGCGGCCGGGCCGGCCGCCCTCGCCGGCTGGGTGGACTGGGCCCGGCTCGACCCACCGCGCCGGCGCACCGGGCTGGTGCACGCGCTCGCCAACTCCGGCGGCGTACTGCTGTACGGCGCCTCGCTGCTGGCCCGGTGCCGGGGACGGCGCGGGCGCGGGCGGCTGCTCGGCCTCGCCGGGCTGGCCGCCGTGTCGGGCGGCGCGGCGCTCGGCGGGCACCTGTCCTACCGGCAGGCCGCCGGACCCGACCGGGCCGCCGCGGTGCCCCGGCTGGCGCCGCCGGACTGGGTCACGCTCGGCGCCGTCGAGGACTTCCCCGTCGGCCGCCCGGTCCGCCGCAGGGCGGGCGAGCTGGCCGTGGTGGTGGTCCGCGACGGCGAGAACTGCCATGTGCTCGCGGAGCGCTGCTCCCACCTCTCCGGCCCGCTCTCCGAGGGCACCGTCGCCGACGGCTGCCTGCGCTGCCCGTGGCACGGCAGCGAGTTCCGCCTTCGCGACGGCCAGGTGGCGGGCGGACCGGCCACCGCGCCCCAGCCCGTGCTGGAGACCCGGGTGCTCTCCGGACATCTGGAGGCCCGGCTGCCCGGTGCCGCCTGACCGGCCCCCGGGCCGCGTCGACGCCGTTTCGGCCGGGCGGAGCGGGGCAGCCACCGGGCCGTGTTCGCCCCCGGCCCGACGGCCCCCCGCAGAGTGAGGTGACACCGCGATGACCGTCGAAACGATCAGGGACCGGCTGCTCGCCGAGTACGGCCGGACGTACGCCGAGGAGGCCGGCATCACGCTGCGGGACAAGCCTTCGCCGCTGTACCGGCTGCTGGTCCTGACCGTCCTCTGCTCGATCCGGATCAGCGCCGGGACGGCCGCCCGAGCCGCCCGGGAGCTGTCCGCCGCCGGGTACCGCACACCGGGCGCGATGGCCGGCTCCGGCTGGCAGGAGCGGGTGGACGCGCTGGGCCGGGCCCACTACGTCCGGTACGACGAGAGCACCGCCACCGCGCTCGGCGAGGGCGCGCACCTGGTGCTCGACCGCTGGCACGGCGACCTGCGCCGACTGCCGGAGGAGGCCGGCCACGACCCCGCCGCCCTGCGGGAGCTGCTGCGGGAGGTCCCGCGGATCGGCCCGGTGGGCGCGGGCATCTTCTGCCGGGAGGTCCAGGCGGTGTGGCCGTGGCTGCGCCCGTACTTCGACGAGCGGGCGTGCCGGGCGGCCCGGGAGCTGGGGCTGCCGCATTCGGCCCGCGGCCTCGGCGGACTGGTCCCGCCGGAGGAGCACGCCCGACTGGCCGCCGCGCTCGTCCGGGTCAGCCTGTCCAAGGACGCGGCGGAGCGTCTGCGGGCCGGGTGACCGGCGGTCCCGGATGTCCGTCGACCCGGCGGGCGGCTGTGGGAGGGTGGACCATGCCCTTGAGCGATTTCCACCTGCGTGCCTCGGTGGCGGTGTCCGACATCCGGCGAGCGGTCGCGTTCTACGAGGGGAAGCTGGGCCTGCGGGCGTTGTGGGCCGGTCCCAGCGCCGCCGTCCCCGACGGCAGCCGCGTCTACGGTTCCGGTGGTGTCCCGGCCCTGAACGTGTACCAGTCCGACACGGCCGGGAGGCCGGCGGCGACCATGGCGGTCTGGTACGTCGACGACATCGACCGGGTCGTCGGCGAACTCACCGCCGCCGGCGTCGACTTCGTGCGCTATGACGGGTTGGAGCACGACGCCGGGGGCATCACCGCCCGGGCCGGTGGTGGACGCATCGCGTGGTTCCGGGATCCGGACGGCAACACCTTCGCCGTCGAAGCCGACGTCTGAGTGCCGGAGCCGTCGACGAACTCCACCGTGATCCGGTGCGGGCGGTGCGGGCGGTCCGGGCGGTCCGGGCGGTGCTGCGAGTCCGTGATCGCTCCCGGGGCCTGACCACCGAACAGCCGCCTCCGTGAGACGCGTCAGGGCGGCGGATGTGACAGCTGTCAGTGCCGAACGGTGACGGAACGGGCTGTCGCGCGGGGGCCCGGCTCGGCGATGCTGATCACGAATCGGTCGAACACCCGTGGGCAGGAGCCCGGCGGGCGTTCGAGGGGGCGACGAGAGACGGGAACGTCAGCATGAAGGTATTGGTGGCCGGAGCCGGGATCGGCGGGCTGTGCCTGGCGCAGGGGCTGGTACGGGCGGGGATCGACGTCCGGGTGTTCGAGCGGGAGGCGGCCGCGGACAGCCGGTACCAGGGGTTCCGGATCGGGCTGGACGCGCCCGGGCTCGCAGCGCTGCGCCAGTGCCTGCCGCCCCGGCTGCACGGGCTACTGGAGGCCGTCACCGGGCCGCTCGCGGGCGAACGGCGGGTGGTGGACGAGCAGTTGACCGAAATCCGGCGGCTCGGCCGGACCGACGGGGGCACCGCCGCCGACCGGCACGTACTGCGGCAGCTGCTGCTCTCCGGGCTGGCGGACCGGGTGGAGTTCGGCCGGGCCGTGGTCGGCTACCAGGAGCTTGCGGACGGCCGGGTGGCCGCCCGGCTCGCGGACGGCGACACCGTGGAGGGCGACCTGCTGGTGGGCGCGGACGGCGTGGGCTCGGCGGTGCGCCGGCAGCTGCTGCCCGGGGCACGGGTCGTCGCCCTGCCCGGCAACTCGGTGCTCGGCCGCACCCCGATGACCGAGCGACTCGCCGCCCTGGTGCCGGGCGCGGGCACACTGGTGCAGGGGGCCGGGGTGAGCCTGCTGATCGGCCGGATGGAGTTCCGCCGGCCACCGCGGTCGGCGGCGGCCGAGCTGGCGCCGGAGGTCGAACTGCCGGACACCACCAGCTATCTGCGCTGGGTGGCGATGCTGCCCGAACCGCTCGACGCCCCGGCCGGGCCGGCCGACTGGGCGGGGGTTCGGGACCGGCTGCTCACGCTGATCGACGACTGGCACCCCGATCTGGTCGAGCTGGTCCGGCGGTCCGACGCGGGCAACAGCTCCCCGCTCACGATCCGCTACGCCGAGCCCGTACCCCACTGGGGCACCGGACCGGTCACGCTGCTCGGCGACGCGATCCACCCGATGCCGCCGAGCGCCGGCCAGGGCGCGAACACGGCGTTGCGCGACGCCGAGCTGCTCTGCCGCTCGCTCACCGCCGTCCACCGCGGTGAGGCCGAACCGGCGACCGCCGTCGAGGAGTACGAGCTGCTGATGCTCGATCGCGGGTTCGCCGCGGTGGCCGACGGCCTGGCCCGGCTGCCGGAGTTCACGCCCGCCCGCTGAGACGGGCCGGCACCCGGCGCGGCCTCCGGGCCGGGCCGGGCCGGGCCGGGCCGGGCCGGGCCGGGCCGGGCCGGGCCGGAGGCGAACGACGGCAAGGTTTCGCGGCCGCCCGCCCGGATAGCCGCTCCGGCGGAAGCGTCCCGAGGAAACGAGGCTGCGATGACCGCGTTCGGCTATTTCCTGTCTTGCGAGGAGTTCACCCCCGCCCAGCTGGTCGACCAGGCCCGACTGGCCGAACGGGCGGGCTTCACCCGGCTGGCGATCTCCGACCACTACCACCCGTGGAACGACGCCCAGGGCAACGGCCCGTTCGTCTGGGGTGTGATCGGCGCGCTCTCCGAGGCCACCCGGCTGCCGGTGACCACGCTGGTCACCTGTCCGACGATCCGGCTCCACCCCGCGGTGACGGCCCAGGCGGCCGCCACCGCGGACGTGCAGCTGCCCGGCGGGCTCCGGCTGGGCGTGGGCACCGGTGAGGCGCTCAACGAGCACGTCCTGGGCGACCGCTGGCCGCCGTTCGACGTCCGGGCGCAGATGCTGGAGGAGGCCGTGGCGGTGATGCGCGAGCTCTTCACCGGCGGTGTGGTCTCGCACCACGGCCCGCACTACACCGTGGAGAACGCCCGCCTCTACACCCCGCCGCGGGACGGCCGACTGCCGGTGTACGTCTCGGCGTTCGGGCCGAAGGCGGCCGAGGCCGCGGCGGCGTACGCGGACGGCCTGGTCACCATGACCCCGGACGCCGAACTGGTCGGCCGCTACCGGGCCGCGGGCGGCGCCGGGCCGGTGGTGGGCGGGCTGAAGGTGTGCTGGTCGGAGGACCGTGACCGGGCGGTCAAGACCGTCCACCGGCTCTGGCCGAGTGAGCTGTTGCCCGGCGAGCTGGCCCAGGTGCTGCCGACGCCGAGGCACTTCGAGCAGGCGACCGAGCTGGTCACCGAGGAGATGGTCGCCGACGCGGTCGTCTGCGGCGACGATCCCCAGCAGCACGCGGACCGGCTGCGGGGCTACGTCGGCGCGGGCTTCGACGAGGTGTACGTCGGCCAGATCGGCCCGGAGCAGGAAGGGTTCTTCGACTTCTACCGCGATCAGATCCTGCCCCTGGTGGCGTAGGACGCCCCTCCCGCCCAGCGCGCGGAGCGAGCACGTCCTCGTCGCCGACGGCGCACACCGCACACCGCACACCGCACACGACGGACCCCCCGTAGCGGGGCCAACCGCTACGGGGGGTCGGAAACGTCAGGACGGTGGCGGAGTCACTCGGGCTCGGCCGTCTCGTCGGGCTCGTCGGCCCAGCCGGGGGCGTCGCGGTCCTCCAGCTGTTCGCGCAGCCGGGCGAGGGTGCCGGACAGCAGCCGGGAGACGTGCATCTGTGAGACGCCGATCCGGGCGGCGATCTCGGACTGGGTGCAGCCGTCCCAGAAGCGGAACTTGAGCACGGTCTGCTCGCGTTCCGGCAGGTGGGCGAGCAGGGGGCGGACGGCGGTGCGGAAGTCGGCGAGTTCGATGCCGGGGTCGCAGCCGCCGAGGCGGTCCAGCATGGCGCTGCCGCTCTCGTCGGTGTCCTGCTCGCGCAGGGCGTCCAGCGAGCTGGGGCGGTAGACCCGGCCCGCCACCAGGCCCTCGGTGGCCTGCTCGACGCTGAGGTGCAGGTCCTCGGCGATCTCCTGCGGTTGCGGGAGGCGGCCGAGTTCCTGCTCCAGCCGGTCCGAGCCGCGGGCGACCGTGAGGTACAGCTCCTGCATGCTGCGGGGGACCCGCACGGGCCACGAGGTGTCCCGGAAGAAACGTTTCATCTCGCCGGCGATGGTGGGGATGGCGTAGGTGACGAACTCGACTCCGCGGGTGGGGTCGTAACCGTCCACGGCCTTGATCAGACCGATCGTGCCCACCTGGAGGATGTCGTCCATGTCCTCGGCACGGTGCCGGAACCGGGCCGCGATGAACCGCACCAGCGGCATGTTGAGCTCGATGATCGTGCCCCGGACGTAGCTGTAGGCGCTGCTCTCGCGGGCGAGGCCCGCCAGGCGCTCGAACAGCGCGTCGCTGAGCTCGCGCGCCTCGGTCTTGCCCATCGCGCGCAGTTCGGTGGTGGTGGGCCTCGGCGGCAGGTCGACCTCGGCGACGGTCGCGGACCCATCCCGGGGGGCGGTTTCCAGAGGGGTGGACACGTGTCCTCCTCGTATCGGGGCGAACGCCCGGCGACGGCCACGGACTGTCGTCCGTCGAGTCGTCGGCTCTTCCCCAGGACCACGGCCCGCTGTCGGCGCGATGGTCCCGGTGGCACCCTGTCCGGGCACCCGCGGCGGTTCGTCCGGCGAACCAGCCGCATGAATGGTTTACCCGACATACGACATCGAATTCATGTTTCGGCGAGATTTCTTGTGATCCGTCCGGGTACACGCGGTTTCGTGACGTTCCGGGACCAGGAGTCCGCTCCCGAGGAAAAGAGGTGCGCCATGACCGTTCCGACGCCCCCCGATCCGGACACCCAACCGATCCCTCACCCGAACCCCACGCCCCGGCCGGGCGAGGAACCCGATCCGGTGCCTCCGCCCGTCCCGCCGTTCCCGGACCCCGAGCCCTTCCCCGACGCCGACCCCGCGCCGCCGCAGCAGCCGCACCCCGGGCAGCGGTGAGGGCCCCGGGCCGCGCGGCGGACCAACGGTCGGCCGGAGCTGCGGACCAACGGTCGGCCGGTGCTGACGACGCCCGTCAGCCCGGCCGGCCGCGATCGTCGCTCCGGCCGTGACGGTCGGGCGGGGCGGACACCTCGGCCCAGACCAGCTTGCCCCCGTCGTCCGGCCGCGCGCCCCAGGCCCGGGCGAGCCGGTTCACCACCCGCAGCCCGTGCCCGCCCGGCCGACCGGCGTCGGCGGCCCGGCGCAGCCTCGGCCGTACCGGACTGGCGTCCGCGACCTCCGCCCGCAGGCGGATGCCGTCCCAGTTCAACCGCAGCTCGCGCGGACCGCCCGGGGCGTGCAGACAGGCGTTGGTGACCAGCTCCGAGACCAGCAGCAGGACGTCCTCCGCCACGGCCCGCCGCTCCTCGTCGACGGCGGGCAGCCAGTGCCAGGACCGCAGCGCCGCCCGGCTGAACTCCCGGCTGCGCCGCACCGCGCCCTCACTGCCCGCGAAGACGAGCCGCCTGGTCTCCCCGGCGGCCGTCGGGGAGCCCCGCGCGGAGCGGTCTGGGGGATACATCCGGGCCTCCTCACGCCTGGCCGGGAAGGTCACCTGGTTCGGCCGGAGGCCGTTCCTGCGGGGCCGCCCCGGAGAGGCCGGTGCCGCCCCGAGATCGGTACCGATCCGGAGGACGGCACCGGCGCCGGTGACCGCGAACGGCCGCGCCGCGCCGGACCGCAGGCCCCCGGACTCCACGTGCCCCTGGTTTCATGCTCCGCGTTTGCCCGACCCGCTCAGGGCTACACGCGCTCAGGTGAGGAGGCGAGGACGAACCATGGCGACGCCGAACAGCGAAGGCGGCGGTGACCACGCCCGCCGGTCCCGGACCGGACGCCGAGAGTCGCCCGAGGAACGGGCCGACCGACGCTGGCGCGACCTGCTCCAGGAGGTCCGGGTCGCCCAGACCGGCTCACAGATCCTCTTCGGGTTCCTGCTGAGCGTGGTCTTCATGCCCCGCTTCACCGAACTCGGCGCCTTCGACCGGGGGCTCTACGTCACCACCGTCGTCATCGGCGCGCTCGCCACCGGGGCGCTCACCTCCCCCGTCGCCTACCACCGGATCTTCGCCGGCCGCCGCCTGAAACCCGAACTGGTCAACGCCGCGGCCCGCCTGGTGGCCACCGGCCTGGTGCTGCTGGCCCTCACCATCGGCTCGGCCCTGCTCCTGCTGCTCAGCGTGGCGACCGATCACGCCATCGCCGGCGTGATCACCGCCGCCGTCATGCTCTGGTTCACCTCCTGCTGGCTGCTGCTGCCGCTGGCCCACCTGCACCGACGCGACGGCCGCGAGGACGGGCCCCCGGACGGACCGCGCCCCGACGGGCACTCCTGACGTTTCGGCCACCCGCCGCGGGCAAGACGCCCGCCATGAGGACCGTGACGGCCGTGGAACCGGATGGGGCACTTCGGCGGATCGCCTTCCTGCTGGAATGGGAGGGCGCCTCGCCGTACCGCGTCCGGGCCTTCCACACCGCCGCCGACGCGGTCCGCGACCTGCCACCCGGCCCCGTGGACGCGGCCCGGGCCCGGCGGCTGCCGGGCGTCGGACCGGTCACGGCCGAGGTGATCGCCCAGGCCTCGGCCGGAGAGCTGCCCGGCTACCTCGCCCGTCTGGAGCAGACGGCTGGAGCCGCCGCCCGGGCCGGGTGGGACCTGGTCGCCGAGGTGCGCGGCGACTGCCACCTGCACTCCGACTGGTCCGACGGCGGCCACCCGATCGAGGAGATGGCCGACGCCGCCCGCGCCCTCGGGCACCGCTGGGCCGTCCTCACTGACCACTCGCCCCGGCTGACCATCGCCCACGGACTCAGCCCAGAGCGGCTGAGGCACCAGCTCGACGTCGTGGCTGCCCACAATGCCGGCCACGACTCCTTCCGGCTGCTCACCGGGATCGAGTGCGACATCCTGGAGGACGGCTCGCTCGACCAGGAACCCGAACTGCTCGGCCGGCTCGACCTGGTGGTGGCCTCGGTGCACTCCAAGCTGCGCGCCGAAGCCGAGCCGATGACCGCCCGGATGTTGGCGGCGGTCCGCAACCCGCGCACCGACGTCCTGGGGCACTGCACCGGACGGATCGTCACCGGCCGCGGACGGCCGCCGTCCCGCTTCGACGCCGCGGCGGTCTTCGCCGCTTGCACCGCGACCGGGACGGCGGTGGAGATCAACTGCCGCCCCGAGCGCCGCGATCCGCCCGACGAGCTGCTCCGCCTGGCCGCCGAGGCGGGCTGCCTGTTCGCCGTGGACACCGACGCCCACGCGCCGCAGCAGCTGCACTGGTACACCTCGGGATACGCCCGGGCCGCACGGCTCGGCCTCGGACCGGACCGGTTGATCACCACCTGGTCGCGCGAGCGGCTGCTGGCCTGGGCGGGAACCGGGCGGCGCTGACACCCTCGGGGCCGTCGGGTTCCGGCACCGCGCCACCGGGTTCCGGTCCCCAGCCACCGGGTTCCCGCCCCCGACCCCGCCCGCGCGGGGACGGGTCGCGATCCGGCTGTCCGACCGG